>CAINDV010000520.1 GCA_903847485.1 uncultured Verrucomicrobiota bacterium | reverse complement strand
TCCGCCTGGCGCTCAAAAGCAACCGGTGGGATGAATGCTGGGATCGCCTCAACAACGCCAACTATCTCAAAGTCAAACTCGCCGCCTGAACAAAGTTACTCTGCGGTCACGCACCCAGGTAGAGGTTTTGGCATGGTGATTACACTTTACAGGATGCGTTGAAAGCAACCGTTACTGTTTGTTCTTTAGCTTCTTCCCCACAGCCATCCCATAGCCGGCTGAGAAAAGCGTTGGCGCGGGCCGGGTTTTCCGACATAAGGCGGGATGACAAAATCCGCGCACCCCGCGCCAACACGCCATCAGTATTCCGTCCTGCGCCAAATCTGCAACCTCATCCCGGCCTTTCTGGTCCCGCACCTGGCCCGCGCGACGAAGGTAGACGAACAGGCCCGCACCTTCACTCCCTGGAGCCACGTCGTCACGCTGCTCTTCGCCCAACTCACCCACGCTATCGGCCTCAACGACGTCTGCGATGCGCTCCGACTCAGTTCCGGCCCGCTCTCCGCCCTGCGCGGCGCCACCCCGCCCTCCCGCAACAATCTCTCTCCCGCCAATAACCACCGCGACGCTTCCCTGGCCGAACAACTCTTCTGGGCGGTGCTTGAACATCTGAAGGGCCTGCACCCGCGCTTTGCCGGCAGCCGCAAAGGCAAGCGCCTGCGCTACCATTTCAAGCGCACCATCCATGCCGTGGATTCCACCACCATCCAACTGGTGGCCTCCTGTATGGACTGGGCCAAGCATCGCCGCCGCCAAGCCGCCGCCAAGTGTCACCTGCGGCTCAACCTCCAATGCTTTCTACCGCCCTTCGCCATCATTGACACCGCCAAGCACCACGACAACAAGCGCGCCCGCGAGGTCTGTGCGGGCCTGCGGGCCGGCGAAATCGTGCTCTTGGACAAGGCTTACGTGGACTTCGCACACCTCTTCGACCTCCGGCGGCGCGGTATTTTCTGGGTCCCCCGCGCCAAGGACAATCTCCAATGCCGGGTGGTCAAGCGCCGGCAATGGCGGCGCAAGGGTAACATTCTCCGCGCTGACCTGATCGTCCTCAAGACGGCCCGCAGCCAGGCCGAATACTCGGCGGTGTTGCGCCGCGTGATCGCGTTGGTGGAAGTGGATGGCAAGTGGATCGAGATGACCTTTCTGACCAATCATCTGGCGTGGAGCGCGCAAACCATCGCCGCTCTCTAGCGCTGCCGCTGGCAGATCGAAGTCTTCTTCAAGCAACTCAAGCAGACCTTGCAGTTAGCCGACTTCCTGGGGCAGAGCGCCAAAGCGGTGCGCTGGCAGGTCTGGATGGCGTTGCTGGTGTATGTGCTGTTGCGCTTCCTCGCCTGTGTGGGTGAATGGGAACATAGCTTCACGCGACTCTGGGCGCTCGTGCGCACACTCTTATGGCGGAAGCTAGATGTGGTGGCGCTGCTGCGCGCCTATGGGACAGCCGGGGGGAGTTTTCGCATGTTAGGCCGGCCCGCAGCGGCGTATTTGCCGGGTTTGGGCTAAGTCCCGTGGGACAGCCAAGGTTCACGCCACGCACGCCCCCATGTAAACGCCCTCAAAAGTCTTAACGCGTAGTTTCGCGTCCCCCTTGAGTTTCCTCGCAAATTCCAGGGGGCAACCCGGTTTTCCCCCCCGCTATGGGATGGCTGTGCTTCTTCCCTTTAATTGTTGCATCTGAGCGCAGGGGCGAAACTGCCTCGCCGGTTCATCCCACACAACCAGTCGTGGTAGAAAACATGGGCTTGGTGGGTGTCTTTCCTTCGTAGTATGCCGAGATGTCTCCGGGAGCATCAGTGATACAGAGGCGGCTGTTGAGCCGGAAACGGGTTCTTGATATTGTTCACTCATGCTGATCCCTGCCGGCCACTGAGCCCGCAGTTGCCGCAGTTACAGTCAAGAATTTGCATATTGCCGCCCAGCGGGTCAGAGAGAGTCAGAGAGAATTGGTTTTGCGCCGTGTTCACCGGCGGTGATTTTACGCCTGTATCGGAGGGAAGCAAGCGGCATGTTTCCAGGTTTTGAAAGCCCGCGTGGGTGTTGCCGGGCGGGCGCTGCCCGGAGCCGGGAGACCGGGAATAACCAAGTCGTGCGCCGGCTGTCCTCGGGACGGTCGTTGCGCGCGAGGACTAATTAGTGAGCGAGAGATTCCTGGGGAATAAGGCCGCTCGGTGGACAGTGTTGGCCGGCGGCACCGGCGGGATCGCGTCCTGACTGGGCGGGGGCAGGCTAAGACTGGCCCCCGGAGCCACGACGGTTGCGGCGGAACAATTCACAGCGGTCTCCCCTTTTGGCAGATCCGCTCCGGAGGGTGTTGGGGTTGCGCCG
>CAINDV010000519.1 GCA_903847485.1 uncultured Verrucomicrobiota bacterium | reverse complement strand
CCTGCTTATCTTCGTGGACGGCGCGCAGCAGGCTCAGGCGGCGCTCACGATCCCCTTCAACAACACACGTCCAGTCAACCTCGGCTATTCCTGGGGCGGCGGAGCGCCCAACCGTTTCTTCCGGGGCAACGTGGATGAGCTGGGCATTTACAACCGGGCCTTGACCCCTGGCGAAACCAACAAACTATGAACCTCAAACGAAGTCTCCTCACCGCCCTCGCGTTGACGCTGCCCCTGGCAGGCGCGAGGGCCCAAAGTGGTTCGCTCGACACGACGTTCATGCCTCGCGTCGGGCCCAACTCGAGCGTCAACGCCATCGCGGTCCAACCGGATGGCAAGACGGTCTTTGGTGGGTGGTTCACGCAAGTGAACTTAACCCCGCTGAACCGCCTGGCCCGCGCGGATGCCGACGGCAACGTGGATGCCAAGTTCACCATCGGGTCCGGCCCCGATGGCGCCGTGAACGCCCTTGCGCTCCAGGGCGATGGCGGGATTCTCATTGCCGGTTCGTTCACAAACTTCAATGGCACGCCGCGTCCAGGTCTGGCCGGCGTGACTGCGGGCGGAAGCCTGGACCTGAGTTTCAATCCCGGGAGTGGCGCCGATGGGGAAGTCAGTTTCGTGGCTTGGCAAACCAACGGGCAGGTCATCATCCAAGGCGACTTCACCACCTTTAACGGCACGCCGCGTCTGGGCCTCGCGCGCTTGAACGCCGATGGCAGCCTCGACCTGAACTTCGATCCTGGCAACCGTGCCGCGAATGTGTCGGTTCTAGCCTGCCAGCCGGATGGCAAGGTCGTGTTCAGTGGCAGCTTCACCAGCCTCGACGGCTTCGCAGTCACAAACCTCGCACGCCTGAATGCTGACGGTTCGCTCGACACGAACTTCTGCGCCGTCGCCGGCCTCAACTACGGCCTCAACCCACAGGCCCACGCTGATTCGATCTCACTGCAAACGGACGGGAAGATTCTGCTCTCGGGGTTATTTACGAGTGTGAACGGCGTGGCCCTCTCGCACATCGCCAGGCTAAACGTGGACGGCACTCTGGATTCGAGCTTCAATCCGGGCACGGGCTTCAAGCTGTCCAAGGATCCGTTCCGCTCCATCTGCTCCCTCGCGCAACCGAACAATCAGGCGCTGGTGTGGGGTAACTTCTCCAGTTTCAACGGTACGAACTGCAGCGGCGTCGCACGCCTACTGGAGAACGGCCAATTGGATAAGGGCTTCAATTCCGCGTGGGGAATCAACAAACAACTTTGGGTGGACACGGTGGCACTCCAGTCCAGTGGCAAAATGCTGGTCGCCCCCAGTTCGGGTCACCTCACCTCGCGCCTGCGTCGCTACCAGACCAATGGCATCCTGGACGCAGACTGGATGAGCGAAGTCGGTGCCAACAGCGACGTGCAGACCATCCTCCGCCAGACTGACGGCAAGCTGATCGTGGGCGGTTGGTTCAGCACGTTCAACGACGCATCCCGATTTGGATTGGTCCGCCTCACGGCCGATGGGAAGCCGGACCCGAGTTTCACCGCCAATGTGAGCATCGGCAACGGTGTGATAGCGGCGGCATTGCAGCCGGATGGAAAACTCGTGGTGGCCGGCGATTTCACCAGCATCAACGGGACGCCGCACACCAATGTGGCCCGGCTGTACACTGACGGGAGTCTGGATACCGGTTTCGCTTCCGGCGTCGGCCCGGACAGCTACGTCTATGCGGTGGTGATACAGACGAACGGGAGCGTTCTCATGGGCGGCGAATTCACCACTTGGAGTGGCGAGCCGCAGTCGGGCTTGGTCCGGTTGGATGCCAGCGGACACTTGGATCCGGCTTTCAACGCCGGGGTTGTGGGCGACATCTATGCGCTGTCAACCCAGCCCGACGGCAAGGTGCTGGTGGGTGGCACGTTCACCGAAATCCTGGGTGTGGCGCGAACCAACGTGGCCCGACTCAACGCCGACGGCAGCCTGGATGGGGGCTTCGTCCCGCCGGCGGGAATGCCCTATAAGGTGGAGACATTGGTGCTGCAATCGGACGGCAAGATTCTGGTCGCGGGTTCCGACCGATTTCCCGGCACAGCCATTTATCGGCTCCACCCTGATGGCAGCCTGGACACCACGTTCTCGGCCGATTTGGGCGAGTCCACCCTGTGGGTTGGGGCCGTTGTTCCTCAGCGCGACGGCCGAATCTTGATTGCCGGCCGCTTCTATCTGGGAGGTATTCCCCAGACCGTTGTCCGGCTGAACCCTGACGGGAGTTGGGACCCTTCGTTCGCCTTGGGCGACATACCCAGCGTGTACTGCCTCGTGCTGCAATCGGACACCCAGTTGCTCCTCGCCGGCGACTTCAGCTACATCAAAGGTGCGCCTCGTGGCAGCATCGCGCGCCTGGTCAACGATGTCAGCGTGCTGCCGGTGCCCGGTGTGAACGGCGCCTACCTTACCACTTGGGCTGGCCGCAGCACGGTCATCCAGGGTTTCGCCGCCGGCCTGCCGCCGCTGTCGTATCAGTGGCAGTGCAACGGCACCAACCTCCCCGGCCAAACCAACCTCTCCTGCTCGCTGGCGAACCTGGCTGCGTCCGATGCCGGCCACTACACGCTCGTCGTCTCCAACGCCAGCGGCACCGCCACCAGCGCGCCCATGCGCCTCACCGTCCTGCCCGCCTCCGCCCGCCCCGGCACCTTTGACACCGGCTTTACGCCTGGCTCCGGCGCGGACAAAAGCGTGTGGTCGCTGATGGAACAGACGGACGGGAAGTTGCTCGTGACCGGCTTCTTTGGCACCTTCAACGGCGAACCGCATGGCGGCTTGGTGCGGCTCAATCGCGACGGCCTCGTGGACACAAATTTCCTCGCCAGCGGCGTCGAGAGTGGCCGGGAGGTCTATTGGGCCATGCCTCAGCCGGATGGCAAGCTACTGGTCGGTGGCTGGTTCAACTACTTCAACGGCGCGCCCCGCACCAATCTGGTCCGTTTGCACCCGGATGGCCGCTTGGACGACAGCTTCACCGCCAGCGTGGACGTTCTGAATCCGGATTCCTATGTCTATCCAATGGCAGAGCAACCCGACGGGAAGATATTAGTCGGCGGCCTCTTCAGTGAGGTCAACGGCACCCCCCGCAACAACCTGGCACGGCTCGAACCGGACGGCTCGCTGGACTCCAGCTTTGATCCGGGTGCGGGTGCGGACGACTACACTTGGGCTATTGTCCTGCAACCCGACGGCAAGAGTCTGGTCGGCGGCGGCTTCACCCACTTCAACGGCGTGACCCGGGGCGGCATCACGCGCCTCAACGCCAATGGTTCGATGGACGCCAGTTTCAATCCAGGAACGGCGGCCAACGGCGAGGTGGACGTCATCGTCTTGCAGCCGGACGGCAAGATCGTCATCGGCGGCGGATTCAGCGCTTTCAACGGCGTGCCGCGGAGCGCCCACCTGGCCCGGCTGAATCCGGACGGGAGTCTGGACGAGACGTTTGTCCCGGCCGCTCCCGCCTGGCTGGTGGGAAGCATCATCTACGGAGTCGTTTTGCAGGCGGATGGAAAGCTCGTGGCCGGTGCCTATCAGAGTGGGGGCGCTGCCGCTTGTGTCGCGCGGTTTAATCCCGATGGCAGTCTTGACTCCAGCTATGCCCTGGGCGTCTGCAACTCCGACGGCGTCTGGTGCATGACGGGCCTCGCCAACGGCCAGATTCTAGTCGGCGGCAGCTTCACCGATTTCAACGGCTTGCCCGCGGGACGGATCGTCCTTTTGCACGGCGATGAAGCCATCACCGCCCTCTTGCCTTTCTCGCTCGGCACGCGGTGGAGTGCTGGCGTGTGTGAACTGGGCCTCTTCGGCGAAACCGGCCGGTCTTACACCCTCGAACGCTCGACCAACCTCCCGCAGTTCCAGCCGTGGACGAACGTCACTTCCACCGGGACCAACTGGTTGGCTGACCCGGAATCGTCCACGTCGCCCCAGCATTTCTACCGCGCACGCACCGCCAACTGAACCAAATCTGAACCAAAAATGCACCACACCATGAAAACAACACTGAGATTCTTTCTGGTCGCAGCAGCGTTACTCAGCCTCCAGATTGCCAACCTTCACGCGGCGACACGCTATGTCTGGTCGGGCAGCCCTTCGCCAGGCGCGCCGTTTGACCAGTGGAGCAATGCAGCCCACGACATCCAGACGGCGGTGAACGCGGCCGACCCAGGCGACACGGTGCTCGTGACCAACGGCGTGTACGCCACCGGAGGGACGGCCACGCCTGGCTATGCCCTGCCTAACCGCGTGGTTGTGACCAAGCCGATTACCTTGCTGAGCGTCAACGGGCCAGCGGAGACCGTCATCCAGGGCCAGGGACCAGTGGGGAACCTGGCGGCACGCTGCGTCTATCTGACGAACGGCGCGGCGCTGCTGGGCTTTACCATCACCGGAGGTGCCACGCTCACCAACGGAGACACCACCTACGACCGCCGTGGGGCGGGCGTTTTTATGGATCGGGGCGGTACTGTTTCAAACTGCGTAGTCGTAGCCAATATCGCCTACAACATGGGTGGCGGAGTGTACGCCAACCAGGGAGGAAACATTTTCAGCACCGTGGTGCGGAGTAACCAATCCGTGGCGGCCGGCGGTGGAGGGCTCTACTGCCTCGCTGAGACACCGCCCCAGTCTATCGTGCGGGACTGCGTGGTCGCGGGTAACAGCGCTGAGTACGGCGGCGGATTGAGGTTCTATGCCAGCGGCCTGGCTGCCAACTGCACGATCGAAGGCAACCAATCGAGGAATGGCGGAGGGGGCGGTGTCCACTTGGTCTATGGTGGGTCCGTTTCTAACTGCTCCATACTG
>CAINDV010000518.1 GCA_903847485.1 uncultured Verrucomicrobiota bacterium | reverse complement strand
TTTTTGTCGGCGCGGTCCTGATCAGCACGGACTGGCCGACAAGAATGTCGGCGCTCCGCCATCGGCGGGGGCAAGGAGTTATCTGGGAGTCGCCCGAACCGGCAGACGAAGGATGGGCGCGCGTCGGACGTAGCGGCGGCTCGGCCGAGACGCCGCTACGGGGACATGGAGAGGCGGGCGCGATTTGGGGGAAAAAGCGCGACCGCTGAACGGGGCGGTTTGGGTGTACGGATGTCTTTGGTCAGCGCTCGCTCGGCAGTCGGTCTGCGCTCGCGGTCAGGGCTTGCTTCAAGTTTATTTTTCCGTTGGGGGCGGTGCCCCCAGACCCCCGCTCTCTTCCGCCGACGCGTCGCGCTGCTGCTTCAAGAGGGTAAAAGCGTAAAAGAGCAGAAACTAAAGCCCCCTCACACACCGAAAGCCAAGGTAGTAGTTGGCGAGGTTCGGGCCGTTCTTGTGGCGATTGGCGCAACGCGAGTAGTAGGCGTCGTAGTTCCAGCCGCCACCGCGCATAACACGGTAGCTCATAACTCCGCTCGGTCCGCGCGGGTCGGTTGTCGGCGAGGCGGTGTAGCTCCCCCACCAATCCCAAGTCCACTCCAACTGGTTGCCAGACATGTCATAGAGGCCGTAGTCGTCCGGGGCAAAATAACCCACCGGACTGGTGTAGGGATAAGCTCCCGTGGCAAACGCCGGGTGACAGCCGTTCGTTTGATTCAAATCGTAAGAATAGCTGCCACGCGAGTAGGTATAGTAGTTCGCCAGACTCCAGGAAATGGTGTTACCCCACGGAAACCGCTGCCCGCTGGCGCCGCCCCGCGCCGCCTTCTCCCACTCGGCTTCCGTCGGTAGCCGGTAACCGCTGCTCCACTTCACCCAGTCATTCTGCACGTTGGTCTGCCCGGTGCGATAGGGCGTGGTCTGCGCCGCGCTGGTGTAGTACGCCGGCACCAAGCCCGCTTTCTCGCTCCGGGCATTACACCACTTCACACTGTTATACCAACTGACGGTGTGGACCGGATGGTTCGTCGCCTTGCCCAAACCGATGGTGCCGAGGTCGTAGCCATTGGTGTTCGCCCACGTCCGCACCTCGTCCCACAACGCCTTGGTCACATGGTATTTGCCCATGTAGAAGGCACTGATCTGGTTAGTGTGCAGCGGCAAGGCGTTAGGATCGCCATCCAAGGTGTCTCCCATGACGAACGGCCCGGCGGGAATGAGCACCATGCCGGCGGGGGCAGGTGGGTTCGTAGTCGGCGGCGTGCCTCGCACCCGGTAGAACATCGGCACGCTCACCCGGATCGCCCCGTTGGTGTCCGCCGTCACCGCCGCCAGGCCCGCCCAAGTGTTCGTCCACGGCCCCGTCACGGAGGCGGCCCATTCCACACTCGCCACCGTGCCCGGCAACAGGTTGGTACAGACCAGTTCCCCGTTGCTCCCGAAGGAGACGATCACCGGGGCCTGCGCCTGAGCGGCGACGGTGAACCCCGCCACCAGCGCCAGCGCCAGCCAGCGGCCGACGGCGGCGAAGAGCGGTGCCAGTCGCCGCGCGGCGGCCTCCGGGCGAGAGACGACGGGGTTATGACTGCTTGCTGGAACGGGAGTGCTCATAATTTTGCTTTAGTTTCATCGGGCGGACCGCTGCGACGTGGGAAAGCCTGCGCCTCCCGGACAACGCGGGCAAGCCTGAAATTAACGGTGACATTTTGGAGGGCGCAAATCAGGTTTTGCATAGGCCGGTATCCGGCCCGGAAGGGCGGGAGATAATAGCCCAGCGTTTCAACCTAATAAGAGCAGTTGAGCCGCAAAAGACCGCAGAGAACGCAGAGAAGCAATTATTTACAGGTGACCGCCAGATCTCCCATCAGGTGTGTCTAAGGTTGTGCGCAAACTGTTCTCTTTGTGTGCTCTGTGCTCTTGGTGGTTAATCAACTGCTCTTTCTAGGATGAATATGTCCAGCCTTCTGGCGAAGAGCCAAGCGCACCGGTGGATCGAGGCGGCAGGTTTGGAGGAAACAATCCGGGGCGGGGGCTGTCAGAGCACGACTGTTGTCGGTTCTGCCGTGCTGTGTCCGGGGCGACCTGGACCGGTTGGAAGCGGGGCAACTACCGCGCGATCTCGAACGCAAATCCCTTCAGGTATTCCGTCTCCGCGACCGACGGCAAAACCGGGTGGTCGGGAGATTGCGTGTAAGTCGCCACCCGGCGCAGCACGCGGTGGGCGTCGAAGGCCGCCGCAAGAATGACCTCCTGGAAAAGATTCGCGTCCACATGATGCGAGCAACAGAACGTCGCCAGCACGCCGCCGGGCCGGAGCAGTTTGAGCGCGCGGAGGTGGATTTCCTTGTAGCCGCGCAAGGCGTCAGGCACCGAGGCGCGGTTCCGCGTGAAGGACGGCGGATCCAGGATGATTAGGTCGAAACGCGGGATCACCTTCTCATTCGGCCCGGCCAGCGTGTGCGTCTTGAGCCAGTCGAAGACGTTCGCCGCCTCCATGGTGCATTGCTTGGCCAAGCCGTTGACCTCCGCCAGCCGCTGCGCCGTAGCGAGACTGGCCTGGCTCTGGTCCAGCAGGTGGACGCGCGCCGCACCGGCCCGCGCCGCGTGCAGCCCGAAACCGCCCTGGAAGGCGAAGCAATCCAGCACCTGCGCGTCCGGCAACATCGCAACCAAGTCCGCCACGCGCTGGTAGTTCACCTGTTGGTCGAGGTAAAAGCCGGTTTTCTGCCCGCCGAACAGGTCGGCCTCGAACTGCAATCCGTTGAGTTTGATCGGCACCGGGCCTTCGAGCGTGCCGGCCACGACGCCGTTGGCGTCCGGCAAACCCTCGAACTTGCGCGAGGCCATCTCGTTGCGCTCGACGATGGCGCGCGGCGAAAAAATCTCCTGCAACGCGGCCAGGATCATCGGCTTGCGCTGGTCCATGCCCAGCGCCGACGTCTGCACCACCAGCACGTCCTCGAACTTGTCCACGATCAAACCGCTGAGGAAATCACTCTCGGCGTTGACCACGCGGAACGAGGTGGCGTCGGGCAGGTGACGCTGCCGCACCGCCAGGGCTGCGCGGATGCGCTGCTCGAAAAACTTCCGGTCCACCTCCACCCGCTCCGGCGCGAGCCAGCGGATGTGGATGCGGGATTGGGAGTTGAAGAAACCGACGCCCAGGAACCGCTGACGGTGGTCCTTGATCTGGACCAGATCGCCGTCGTTGATGGTGGCGGTCAGGCGGAGGATGGAGGCGCGGTAAATCCACGGGTGGCCGCCGAGGATGCGATCGGCCTCGCCGGGGCGAAGGAGGACAGTAGGTAGAGTCTGCATGATGTTCGCGTTTGTAAACAGTGATGCGCCGGAGTAACCGGCACCTCCTCAGTGAACCAAAGAAACCCGCCCAAAGAAAGCAGTCCTTTCGTGGCGAGGTGCCGCGTCAGTCCACAAACCGTGTCACCAGCGTCGTGGCGTTGTGCCCGCCGAAACCGAAGGAGTTGTTGAGTGCGGCGTTGATCCGCAGCTCGCGAGCGGTGTTCGGAACGTAGTCGAGGTCGCACTGGGGATCGGGGGTCGCCAGGTTGATCGTGGGCGGGACGATGCCGGTTTCAATGGCTTTGGCGCAGGCGATGAGTTCAACCGCGCCGGCGGCGCCGAGCATGTGGCCGGTGGCGCCTTTGGTGGAGCTGACGACCAGGCGTTTCGCGTGCTCGCCGAACACCGCTTTGATCGCCTGGGTCTCGGCGATGTCGCCTTGCGGCGTGGAGGTGCCGTGGGCGTTGACGTAGGTGATGTCTTCGCGGTTCAGGCGGGCGTTACGCAGCGCCATGTTCATGCAGCGCGCCGCGCCTTCGCCGTTGGGCGATGGAGCGGTAAGATGGTGGGCGTCGGCGGTGTTACCATAGCCGGCCAGTTCGCAATAGATGCGCGCGCCGCGGGCCTTGGCGTGCTCCAGTTCCTCCAGCGCCAGCACGGCGGCACCTTCGCCCATGACGAAGCCGTCGCGATCGGCGTCGAACGGACGCGAGGCGTGTTTGGGATCGTCGTTGCGGGTGCTCAGGGCTCTCATCGCGCAGAAGCCGCCGATGCCGACGGGGATGACTGCCGCTTCCGCGCCGCCGGCGAACATCATGTCGGCGTCGCCCATTTTGATCGTGCGCCAGGCCTCGCCGAGGGCGTGGTTGGCGGTGGCGCAGGCGGAGCAGGTGGCGAAGTTCGGTCCGCGTAGACCGTGGTACATCGAGAACAACCCGGACGCCATGTTCCCGATAAGCATCGGAATCATGAACGGCGAGAGCCGGCCGGGGCCGCGGTTGAGCAGGACGTTGTGCTGCTCGGTCGTCGTGGTCAGGCCGCCGATGCCGGAGCCGATGATTACGCCGATGGCGTCGCGATTGGCCTGCTCAAGGTTGATGCCGCTATCCTTGAGCGCCTGCCAGGCGGCGTGGACGCCGAACTGGGAAAAGCGGTCGGTGCGGCGGATTTCCTTGGGCGAGGGCAACGCGGGCGTCGGGTCAAAGCCCCGCACCTCGGCGGCGATTTGACAATCAAACGTCGCCGCGTCAAACCCGGAAATCCTGTCCACCCCGCACCCACCGGTGACGAGAGTGGACCAAAACGTGTCCGCGTCGTGGCCGACGGGCGACACGACGCCCAACCCGGTGATAACGACTCGGCGCTCGGAGGGATGGCTCGCCATAAAAGAGACGGAGCAATTCGAGCTGCGCTCAGCCGAAACTGCCCCGCCAACTTGACGGATTTACTTCTGGTGGTCTTCGACGTAGCGGGTCACGTCGCCCACGGTGAGGAGCTTCTCGGCTTCCTCGTCGGGGATCTCGTGGCCGAACTCTTCTTCGAGGGCCATGATCAACTCCACGATGTCGAGGGAGTCGGCCCCCAGGTCCTCGATGAACTTGGCTTCCGTAGTGACCTGGTCGTCTTTGACGCCCAGTTGCTCGACGATGATGTCTTTTACGCGCTGGTCAATGGTTTTGTCTGACATGATATTTTGCGGTTAGTTGTGTGTGTCTATGCGACGGCCAAAGGGGCGTCAAGCCCGAATCGCCGAAAATTTCAAAAGGCCGTGGCCTACATGACCATCCCGCCGTCCACCGTGAGCACCTGGCCGGTGATGTAACGGGCCGCCGGACCGGCCAGGAACAACGCCGCGCCGGCAATGTCGTCCGCCTGCCCAAAGCTGCCCAAAGGAATGCGTTTTAGCAACTCCGCTTTCATCGCTTCGTTCAAAGCCGCCGTCATGTCCGTCTCGATGAATCCGGGTGCCAGCGCATTCACCGTGATGCCGCGCGAGGCCAGTTCGCGCGCTGCCGACTGCGTGAAGCCGATCAACCCGGCCTTGCTGGCGGCGTAGTTGCACTGGCCCGCGTTGCCGATCAGGCCGATGACGGACGAAACATTAATGATCCGTCCGGAGCGCTGCTTGATCATCCCGCGCACCAGCGCCTTGGTGAACAGAAATGCGCCCTTCAAATTTGTGTCCAGCACCGTGTCCCAGTCGGCGTCGCTCAGGCGCATGATCAAACCGTCGCAGGTGACGCCGGCGTTGTTGACGAGGATGTCCACGCGGCCCGGCTCGGCCGAAATCTTCTCCGCCGCGCCTGCCACTGCGGCGGCGTCCGCTACGTCCACGGCCAGCGCCCACGCCCGGCGGCCCAAGGCGCGCACCTCAGCGGCTACTTTCTCCGAGTTCTCCACCGTGCGCGACACGCAAACGATGTCCGCGCCGGCGGCAGCGAACTTCAACGCAATGGCGCGACCAATGCCCCGACCGGCACCGGTAACAACCGCGATTTTATTGCTTAACTGGCTCATGTTGCTGTGGAGGCTCTCACTGGTCCGACTGGCAAAAGGGTTACAACGACCGCCCCCGGATGCCAGTCTCAATTTGCGATTTCCACGATTTAACGATTTAACCTTTTAACCATTCACCCCTTGAGCACCTTCACCGTCGCTTCCAGACTCGCCGTGTCGGCAACGTTGAGCGCGCGCGCCGACTTGTCAATCCGCTTGAGAAAGCCTGTCAGCGCCGTACCAGGCCCCAGCTCGATGAAGCGCGTGAAACCCTGCGCCAACAGCGAGCGGATGGACTTTTCCCAGAGCACCGACGAAGTCACCTGCTCCACGAGTCGCGCGCGAATCTCCGCCGGCCCGCCGTGCGCCTGCGCCGTGACGTTGGAAATCACCGGCACCGTCGGCGCGTGAACCGCGATGGCGTCGAGCGCCGCGGCAAGCTTGGGCTGCGCGCTGGCCATCAGCGGCGAGTGATAAGCGCCGGCCACCGGCAGGGGCAAGGCCCGCTTCGCGCCCCGCATCTTGGCGAGTTCGCATGCCTTGGCGACCAACTCCACCACGCCAGAAATGACGAGCTGGCCGGGACAATTCAAATTCGCCAGGGCCACGTCCGCCTCGGCGCAGATCTCCCGCATCGGCACTTCGTCGAAGCCGATGATCGCGGCCATGGCACCGCGCGTCGTTTCGCAGGCTTCCTGCATGAACCGCCCGCGCTGCCGCACGACCCGCAGGCCGTCCTCGAAATTCATCGCGCCCGCCGCCGTTAGCGCCGTGAACTCGCCGAGCGAAAGCCCCGCTGTAGCGTCGCAGGGCAGCCCCGGCACGCGCTCGCGGAGCAGTTCCAGCGCAACCCAGCTCACCAGGAAGATGCCCGGTTGGGCGTTCTCGGTGCGCGTCAACTCCAGCTCCGGGCCGGCAAAGCAGATGGACGCCAGGTCGTAGCCCAGCGCGGCGTTGGCGCGGTCGAACCACGCCCGGGCGGACGGGAACGTCGCGGCCAATTCCTGGCCCATGCCTACGGTTTGGGCACCCTGTCCGGCAAACAGCAATGCGGTTTTGCTCATAGCGGGGGCGGACTAAACACGATTTCCGGCGGAAGTGAAAGCAGAGATTTTCGCGACGCCTTCCGCCAAAACGCGTCGCGCGCAGGAGGCGAAGGGAGCGAAGTGGCGAAACTCGGTTCCAAACTTCGCCGCCTTCGCGGTCTTCGCCGACACTTCCTCCGTGCAATCCGGCGGCCTGCCGCCTATTTTTTCGCCATGCGCACGCTTGGCCTCATCCCTGCCCGCTACGCCTCGACGCGGTTTCCCGGCAAACCGCTGCACCTCATCGCCGGCCAACCGCTCCTCCAGCGCGTCGTCCAGCGCTGTCAGCAAGCATCGTCGCTGGCGGAAGTCGTCGTCGCCACCGACGACGAGCGCATCGCCGCCGTGGTGCGGACTTTTTGTCGCGTCGAGATGACCCGTGCCGACCATCCCAGCGGCTCGGATCGCATCGCGGAAGTCGCGGCGCGCTGCGACTGCGACGCCGTGGTGAACATCCAGGGCGACGAACCGCTCATGGACCCGGCGGTGATTGACGCCGTGGCCGGCGCGCTTGCCGGTGCGGAGATGTCCACCGCCGCCACCGCCATCCGCGACGCAGCGGAATACGACAACCCCAACGTGGTGAAAGTCGTCGTCAGCGCGGCGGGCCGTGCCCTGTATTTTTCCCGCCGCGCGATTCCGTATCTGCGCGACGCCGCCAACCGCCCGGCAGCCGAGCAACTGGCGGCGTTTCCGTTTCTGAAGCACCTAGGCATCTACGGCTACCGGCGCGCGACGCTGCTGCGGTTGGTGCAGTTCCCGGTGTCCCCGCTGGAGCAGGCCGAGAAGCTGGAGCAGTTGCGGGCGCTGGACAACGGCTTGGCCATCGCCGTGGTGCGGGTGGATTATGACAGCATCGGCGTGGACGTGCCGGCGGACGTGGCCCGGGTAGAGGCGCTTTTGATTAGGAACTCAGAAAATCAGGAAGCCAGAAAATCCCCGCTGGGCGCGGCTTCCGTTTCCTGATTTCCTGATTTCCAAATTAAACATGAAATACATCTTCGTCACCGGTGGCGTGGTAAGCTCGCTCGGCAAGGGCCTGACGGCCGCTTCGCTGGGCACCTTGCTCGAACGGCGCGGCCTCAAGGTCGTGCTCCAGAAATTCGACCCCTATCTCAACGTGGACCCCGGCACCATGAGCCCGTTCCAGCACGGCGAGGTCTATGTGCTCGACGACGGCACCGAGACCGACCTGGACCTCGGCCACTACGAGCGGTTCACCCACACCCAGCTTACTCGCCTTAACAACCTTACCAGTGGCCGCGTCTATCTCAACGTCATCGAGCGTGAGCGGGCCGGCGGTTACCTCGGTAAGACTGTCCAAGTCATCCCGCATGTTACCGACGAAATCCAGAAGCGCATACACGAAGTAGCCGCCGCGTCCAAGGCTGACGTAGTCATCACCGAGATCGGCGGCACGACCGGCGACATCGAAGGGCTGCCGTTCCTCGAAGCCATCCGCGAGTTCGCCCTGGAACAAGGTCCGCACAACGCCATTTTCGTCCACGTCACCTATGTTCCCTTTATCAAGGCGGCCGGTGAGTTGAAGACTAAGCCCACCCAGCAATCAGTCGCCAAGCTCCGCGAAATCGGCATCACCCCGCAAATCCTTATCTGCCGCTGCGAGAAGCCGCTGGACAAGGAACTCCGCCGCAAGATCTCGATGTTCTGCAACGTCCCCTTTGACGCCGTCATCGAGGAGAAAGACGTGGACCATTCGATCTACGAGGTGCCACTTATGCTCCAGCGTGAGCGCATGGACGACTTAGTCTGTAGTCTCCTGCACCTCGATAAGCCCGCCGCCGACATGACCACCTGGCGCGAGATTATCCGCAAACTCATTGCCCCCGCCCATCGCGTCCGCATCGGCGTAGTCGGCAAATACATCGGCCTGCCCGACGCCTATAAGTCGGTCTATGAAGCCATCACTCACGGCGGCATTGCCAACGACTGCGGCGTGGAACTGGTGAAGGTGGAAGCCGAGGAAATCGAGCGGCTTGGCGCGGACGACTTACTCAAAGGTCTCGGCGGCCTATTAGTGCCCGGCGGTTTCGGAGAGCGCGGCATCGAAGGTAAGATCATGGCCGTGCAGTATGCCCGCGAGCAGAAGCTGCCTTACCTTGGCCTCTGTCTCGGCATGCAGATCGCCAGCATCGAGTTCGCCCGCAACGTGCTGGGCCTGAAAGGTGCCCATTCCACGGAGTTCGACCCGAACACCGCTCAGCCAGTCATCGCCATGCTGGACAGCCAGCTCAAGGTGACCAAGAAAGGCGGCACTATGCGCCTGGGCGCGATGCCATGCCAGCTCACCGTCAGCAGCCAGGCAGCGCAGCTTTACGGCGCGTTTGTCATCCACGAGCGCCACCGGCACCGCTTCGAGTTCAACAACGCCTACCGCGAACGCTTCGCGCAAGCCGGCTTCGTCTTCAGCGGCCTGTCACCCGACGGCCAACTCGTCGAACTTATCGAACTGCCCGGCCACCCGTTTTTCATCGCCAGCCAGTTCCATCCCGAATTCCAGAGCAAGCCCCACCAGCCGCATCCACTCTTCCGCGGCTTCATCGCCGCCGCCATCGCCTTGCTGCACCAGAAGCCGTTGTGACAGGTATCGCCCACATTGCCGCCCAGGCCGCCGAGAGGAATCTCCCATTCCTGCTCGCGGGCGGTCATGCGGTCATCATGCACGGGCACAGCCGTAACACCTTTGACATGGATCTCGCCGTCCGGCGAACGGATCAGCAAGCGTGGACGGAATTGGTGCTGGCGTTGGGCTACGCGTTCCATCATGAAGGCCCCGCTTTCTTGCAATTCAATCCGCCGAACCCCGAGAGCCTGCCGCTCGACCTGCTGCTGCTGAACGAGCCAACCTTCGCCAAACTGCAAGCCGCTTCGGTTCCTGGTCCGGCGAGCGCGGGCGGGGCCAGAGTGGTCTCGCTGCTCCACCTCCTGGCCATGAAGTGCCATGCCATCAAACACGGACACCTTGGGCGCATCGTGAAGGACGCCGATGATGTGATCCACCTGGTTCAGGCCAATCGGCTCGACGTGACCAAGACGGAAATCCGGGACGTGTTTCTAAACTACGGCACCGCTGATCTGTATGAAAATGTCCAACGCCTCTGCGCCCAAGACTGACTTGGCCGATCTGCAATTCCCCGACTGGAGCGGCATGGATGACTCCGCGCCGCGGGTCACAGCCGACGCAGCCTTCGCGCTCTGCGAGCAATACCCCAAATGGTTTCCCGAGGCCACCCGGCAATACCTTCAACGCCGGCCAGAGAAGTGCGAAGTGGAGTTCGTGCTCTGACCGCGCCGCCGCGAACCGCTGTCTCAAGGACTGCCGACACTCTCGCTGCGGTGGGGGAAGTTCGAGAACCAGGAGCAGAACGAGCGTTGACGACTGTTCTCATGAACCATAGCTTCGTGGAAACCGACGGACTAAGTTGGCTGCGCCTATGAAAGCAACCGGAACACGCTGGCTGGGAATGCTTCTGCTCGTGGCTGGGCTGGCCAGCCTCGCCACCGGCATGGGTGTGTTGCTTCTGACCTCGCCGAAATGGTACGTTGCCAGTGCCAGAGTTAAAGCTGGGTTGTCCAATGATGACACCCAGGCCCCCTACGACCCGTTCTTCCTTCAGAACGAGTGTGCGCTGATCCAATCCCCTGCCCTGCTCACCAATGTCATTGCGAAGCTCGATCTCCAGACCCCGGCGGGGCGCAAGCTGCGCTTCCTGAAGGAACTCCGTCCCGAGGACGCCTGCGCGTTTCTCCAGTCGAGTTTCAACGTCCGTCCGGTTCGGAGCACCTCGCTGGCGGAAATCCGCGTCAGTCACGATGATCCTGACACTGCTGCGCTGACGGCCAATGCCATCGCTGAGGCTTACTGCGAACTGCCATCGGAGCGGCGAAGACATTACGACCAAGCCGAAATTGCAGTGCTTGAGGCATACACGCGTCAAACCAACTTGTCATCAGAGTTCCGTGGTCAGGTCAAGGCGACCCTTTTGGCGGCGCAAGAGGCCCGGCTCATATTCCAGGTGAATGCGGAGATAATTGACCTCGCTACTCCACCGACTTCCCAAGTCAGCTTGGAGGAAAGGTTCGATCAATGGCTGAATCCTGGTTCCTACAGACGGCCCGGTCCGCCCGCCCATCCGCATCTCAAACTCAGCCTCGGCTTGGTTGCGCTAGGTCTCATGCTAGGCGTGATCGGCCTGGTCTTACGGGAACGGCCAACGACCTGAGCCTCAGACAGCCTGAGCCGAGGAAACCTGGTGAGTCTGCGGCATGCCCCTCACCCGCCCTGTCGGGCACCCTCTCCCCATCCGATGGAGGCGGGAAGCTCCGTAGGAGCGGAATGTTTATAGCCCGCCCGTTCAATAGAACACCGCCAGCTCCGTAGGAGCGAGATGGCCCCGCACATCCCGTTCCTACGGAGCTTGGCGGTGCTCAGGCGATGGATGCTATAAACATCTCGTCCCTACGGGACTGAGTTACGGCGCTTTGAGGCGGTAGAAGCGCTGGGTGGTGGTGAAGGGGAGGGTGAGTTGGTAGGCGGAGTTGATGAGTTGCGGCGGCGTGGACTCGTTCTGCCAGAGGACGCCGGGGAAGAGGGCTTCCACATACTGCAACTGCCAGCCAGCGGCGGTGGACGGCCAGCGCAGCACCACGCCAGATGGAGTGGGAGCAATCGTCAACCGCACGTCCACCGGGCTTTTGCACATGCCGGTGCTGCCTGCCAGATAAAGCCCTACGACTTCCAGTTCACTCAAAGCCCGACTGAAGATGCAGGCTTCGTCAAGTTGCCCGTTGAAGTAACGCCCCAAAAGTTGATGCCTCCCTATGTTGAGATGCTGACTGCCATCGTAGTAGATAGGTCCGGGAAGAGTCGAGGTCCCGACGAGTCGCCCATCCACGAAGAGTCGATGTGTCCGATTTGAATCAAGCGTGATTGTCAGCATTTGCCAGACATCGTTCGTCAGCCAGAATCCCACGCCAGCCCCTCCGGAGGTGCTGTTAAAACCTGACCCCCAGTAAGTCGCATTCCCTGCAGAGGTGTTTTGGCTCTGGACAACCCAACTTCTGGAACCAGTATGGTTGTTGTCCATGATGTCCGCATACTGCATTTGTGATGGCCGCGGTTTCAGCCACAAAGAGATGCTGAATACCTGGAGGTTAAACCAGTTGCCAAGATCCACGTAGTCATTTACCCCGTCCAAGTTGAAAGCTTGTCCGACTTTGCCGGACACGAATGTTACTCCGTTTACAGCCGTGCCATCGTGGCTCCCTACAATGTCCAGAGCGTTGCTTTCTCCTGGCCACCAACTCAACAAGCCAGTTGGTGGCGCGAGGCACGGCGCTTGGTAAACCGTCATTGCCGCGACAGCTTGGTTGTTATTCGTCTGCGGATCGGTATCGTATGCTTTCACTACCACAAAGTTCGTGAAGGTGCCCGTATTGGTGGCCACCACCACGGCTTCCGCCTGCAAGCTTGCACCGTTGGGCAGACTGCCGAGGTTCCAGCGGAGCAGGCCGTTGGATTGGACGAGGCTGCCTTGCGTGGAGGCGGCGGAGAGGAAGGTCAAGCCCACCGGCAGCGAACCGGTTAGCACTAGGCCGGAGGCGTCGTCCGGGCCGTGGTTGATGACGGTAATTCGGTTGGTGAGCGGCCACCAGGCGTAGGCGGCGGACCAGGATTGGCTGACTTCCAGGTCGGCCACGCCTTGCGGAATCGGGGTCACGGCGATGTCGTAGAGCACCGGGCTGACATCCGGCGAGAGTTGCTGCAAGGTCACTTCGATCTCCAGCCACTGGCCGGAGGGCGTGGCGGAGAGCGGGTAGCCGTTCTCGGCTCGCTCCCAACCGGACCACTGCTGCTGGTTGTTGGAACTGCGGACGCGCACGGTGCAGTTGGTGAAGACATTGGTGACGCTGCCGACGATGTTGGTCACGACCAGGTTCGTGCCGTGCCAGGTCAACGCGCTCCACGGGGTGAACTCCACCTTCGAGTTGTGCCGCAC
>CAINDV010000517.1 GCA_903847485.1 uncultured Verrucomicrobiota bacterium | reverse complement strand
GCCCCGGCTCGTTTTAACTCACAGTCAGACATCTCTTGAACCAAACCAAAAACCTGTTGTGAATCTCCGCCTCAGACTGGCCGGTTTTGAAGTGCCCACCAGTGGCCGGTTTTGATCCGCCCGATGACACACCCGCGCCATTTGTTTGGGTTGTTGTGAGCGGATAAGTTGAATTCGTAACGGAGTATCCGAAACACATAGGCAAGCGGGACGAAGTATGAACTCCGGTCCCGCCTGCCCGTTCCACCGTGCTTGCCCATCCAGCTTGCGGATACACCTGTCGATAGAAGACCGTCTCCTGCGCGCTGTCAATGGGCAGCGAAACGGCGTGAGTCGTCATGGACTCCGCCACGGTAAACCAGTGGTTGCTGAGGCCGACGGAGAGTGAGTTGGTCTGCCCTTCCAGGCACCAGCCCGTATGGTCGGCGGGCCGGGTAAGTTTCACGCTATTGCCACTGAAGCAGAAGGTCAGGGTCGGCGGACTGCTGGCCGTCACGCGGGCCACCGTGACCTGCCCGGGCACGCCGGGTCAAAGGGGATCCGGCCTCCCTCTCCGGGATCTGTCCGGCAGGCCCGGGGCCCCGCACCGGGCGGCCCAGCCCGAGGCCACGGGTCAGGTGTTCTGAGCCTTTCGAGGTTCTTTCAAAACTGTAGGAGCCGACGTAAGGAGACTTGAAAATCTCTGAAAACCAAGCCGCCTTACGTCGGCTCCTACAGGGTTTTGAAAGAACCTCGCTGTTATAGTAGATACACAGTGCGGTGCCGGAACGGGGTTGTTGGCAGTTGCGTTATCCCTCGGAAGAGGCGGTAGTAGAGTGCCCAGGCCTTGTGCTCAGAAGGTGGAGGAATTGTCTCCCTGTATTCAGGGCCAGCCGCAGCGGGCCACGAAAAAAGCGAGTTCCGATTGCTCGGAACTCGCTTGGTGAAGCGGAGCTGTCTGGGCTTACTTCTCTTCGGGAATGCGCATCCCGTAGAAGGAGCGATAGACGAAGAAGAGCGCGATCAGGAAGAAGACCCCGCCGACCCACGGACTCCAATTGATGGCGGATGGGTCCAGCTTCAGGGCCGCATTGTGCTTGATGGTCATCTCGACCGCGATCTCCACGGCGAGCAGGCCGAAGAGGGTTGTGAATTTGATCACCGGGTTCATGGCCACGGACGAGGTGTCCTTGAACGGATCGCCCACGGTGTCGCCGACGACGGTGGCGGCGTGCAGGTCGGTGCCTTTCTGGCGCATGTCCACTTCCACGATCTTCTTGGCGTTGTCCCACGCGCCGCCGGCGTTGGCCATGAAGATGGCTTGGAACAGCCCGAAGAACGCAATGCCGATCAGGTAGCCGATGAAGAAGTAGGGATTGAAGAACGGCAGCGCCAGCGCGAAGCAGAACACGACGATGAAGATGTTCCACATGCCTTTCTGCGCATAGACGGTGCAGATGCGGACGACTTCCTTCGAGTCCTTCTCGGAAGCGGTGGTGGCGTCGAGCTTCATGTTGTCTTTGATATAGACGACCGCGCGATAGGCACCGGTGACCACCGCCTGGCAGGAGGCCCCGGTGAACCAATAGATCACCGCGCCGCCCATGATGAGGCCAAGGATGATATCGGGTTGCACGATGGAGAGCTTGGTCACCACGCCGCCAAAAACGTTTTCGAGCAGCATAATGATGCCGAACACCATCGTCGTGGCACCGACGACCGCCGTGCCGATGAGCACGGGCTTGGCCGTGGCCTTGAAGGTGTTGCCCGCGCCGTCGCCCTTTTCAAGCTGGTACTTGGCGTTCTCGAAGTCGGCGTCGAAACCGAAGTCGCGCTTGATTTGCTCCTTGGCGCGCCGCTTGTCCGCTTCACTGTGGCCCTCGATCTGGCTCAACTCGTAAATGGATTGCGCGTTGTCCGTGACCGGGCCGTAGCTGTCCACCGCGATGGTCACCGGTCCCATGCCGAGGAAGCCGAAGGCCACGAGGCCGAACGCAAAGATGGGCGCGGCGAATTTGAATTGCTCCGGCATGACGGCCATCAAGGCTGCGTGGGTGGAGAACTGCCACGCCGCGAACATGAGCACCATGATGACCAAGCCCATCCAGAAGGCCGAGAAGTTGCCCGCCACGAAACCGGACAGGATGTTCAGCGAAGCGCCGCCGTGCTTGGAGCAGTTGGTCACTTCCTTGACGTGCTTGGAGTTGGTGCTGACGAAGATTTTGGTGAACTCAGGGATCAACGCGCCCGCCACGGTGCCGCAACTGATGATGGCCGAGAGCACCCACCAGAGCGCTGGTTGCGCCACCCCGTTGAAGGCGAAATCGCCGAGCAGCACTTTGCTCGCGACGAACGTGATGAGGATGGACACCGCCGAGGTGATCCACACGAGGTGCGTCAGCGGGGCTTCAAAATCGAAGTCTTTTTTGCCGCCGAACATCGCCTTGCTTATGGCCTCATTGATAAAATAGGAGCCGAGCGAGGTCACGATCATCAGCGCACGCATCACGAACAGCCAGATTATCAGCGTCGCGCAAACCGTCGGGCTGGCCGCCAAAGCGAGGGCGAGGAACGCGATCAGCGCCACGCCGGTCACGCCGTAAGTCTCAAAACCGTCCGCCGTCGGGCCGACCGAGTCGCCGGCGTTGTCGCCGGTGCAGTCCGCGATGACGCCGGGATTCTTCGGATCGTCTTCGGGGAGCTTGAAGACGATCTTCATCAGGTCGGAGCCGATGTCGGCGATCTTGGTGAAGATACCGCCGCAGATGCGGAGGACGGAGGCGCCGAGGGATTCACCGATGGCGAAGCCGATAAAGCACGGGCCGATGAGTTCGCTCGGCAGGAAAATCAGGATGCAGATCATGAAGAACAACTCCACCGCGACGAGCAGCAGGCCGATGCTCATGCCGGAGCGCAGCGGGATGCCCAGCGTGGCGAGCGAGTTGCCCTTGAGCGCGGAGAACGCGGTGCGGGAGTTGGAGATGGTGTTGATCCGGATGCCGAACCAAGCCACGCCGTAGGAACCCAGGATGCCGAGGATGGAGGCCAGCAGAATCACCAGCACATGGCCCATCGTGTTGCCCTGAAGGAAGCCGAAATAGAAAATCATGCAGGCCGCGATGAGCGTCCAGAGGATGGCCAGCAATTTGCCCTGCGTGAAGAGGTAGGTCTTGCAGGTTTCGTAGATGCTGTGGGAAACCTTCGCCATGCTCTCATGGACAGGGAGCGCCTTGGTTTGCAGGTATTGCCAGACGCCAAACAGGGCGCCGATGGCGCAGATGGCGATGCCGAGCATCATCAGCGTGTGACCGCTCATGCCGGCGAGGCCGGCGAACTTCACGGTGCTGAGGTCCGGTATTTTGATGTCGGCTTCACTGGCGAAAACGCCGGTGGAAGACGTGACGGTGGCGTGCAAAAGGACGCCCCAGAACAATAGTTTGTTTATACGCATAGTTTGTGCGGGGAAAGTAAATGCCAGAATCGCCTCGCAGGCACCAAACCTTTCTTGGTAAACATCAACCTGCCATTGTGTTTGCGCCCAGATCATTGGCCAAAACCAGCCCAGCGTGGCGAACGCTCGCGGTGGCCCCGGCGAAGACAGCGTGGACCGGGCCGCCAGTCAGGGCGTTGAAGGACGTGGAGATCGGCGAGCGCAGTGACCGCAACCACGTAAACCGTTGGTCTTGGTCGCCGCCAACGCGCATTCGAGTCGGCGTGCCAAGCTTCAGCGTCTGTAAGTGCTGCGAAGCTGCTTGATCGCCTCGACCGCCTGCGGCTTGCCCTGGTTGGCCTCGGCGTACATCTTGTCGCTCACGGCGGTCACGGTTTCGGCCACGGCTTTGGTCTGATCGGTGGTGAGGTTAGTCTGGGCCGCGAGTTCCTTGAAAGCCATAATGGCGGGCGCGTAGCCGTTGGTTTTCACAGCCGCCAGGGCACCGTCCCACAAGGCCTTGGTTGGCGCGTCGGCACTCTGGAACACCTTGGAATACCCCGAACCGATGGCAGCGGGGTCTTTGCCGCAGCCCGCGACCACTAAGCCGATCAGTCCGACTAGAACCGTGAGCCGCAGAGTTGTTTTCATGGCATGGAAGAATTGGCACCCAGCGGACCTACCACCACCAGAGCAGTCCTTTGCTGGTCTTGGACTGCTCGTCGTTGAACCGCTTGACCGTGACGAACTCCACATGGCCGCCTACCCCCGCCACCACCGCCCCTTTCTTGCTGTGCAACCGGCCGACACCCTCGTTCGCGTTAGGATAACTGCTCGCGTCGTTGAAGGCAAACGCACCGATGGGCGGGTTGCCCAAGTTCTCATCCGGCTCCCACATCACGAAACACATGGGGCTCCAGACGGTGGGGATTTTGGCTCCCTTGGTCCACGCGCCAAAATTGCACACGGCACCGTTCATGATGTAACTGCTCAACTTGTTATCTCGCTGCGTGTAGTACCTGCTCTTAAGATCCACCGGGCAGAGGTAGGTCCTCGGGTTCGGTATGTATTTATACCACAATCCCTTGTCGTAGGCGGACGTGAGGTTGTCCTTGTAGGGGGCCGCGGTTGGGTTGGGAATGACGCCTCCCGTGGTGGAAGTCTTGGCGTAAAGCCAGCCATCCACGTCCCAGCCCCAGTTGGGATAAACCAGATAATCGCTGAAGTCATGGCCATACATGTTCAACGCCATCAACATCTGCTTCTGGTTGTTGATGCACATCGTTCGCTGAACCTTGGCCTTCGCCATGGCCAGCGCGGGCAAGAGCATGGCTGCAAGGATGGCAATGATCGCAATCACCACCAGCAGTTCGATCAGCGTGAAACCCGCGTGCCGAGATGGCCGGGGCGACAGTCGCATCGTGGTCTTCATAGTTATCATTTTCGGGTCGCGTTACGTTTTATTCCTGAACAAGCTTCCAACAATTGAACGGAATGTCAAGCAAAGAATAGCCGCCGTCGTGTAATGGGCCACGGCATTTTCATATGCATCGGGAGTGGGCCCTAACCACAGGGCTCGCACTTTTTGCTAGACCCATCCCGTGTTTTCGAGTGAAATGGGCTGGGATGAAACCACTAT
>CAINDV010000516.1 GCA_903847485.1 uncultured Verrucomicrobiota bacterium | reverse complement strand
TGCCCTCCTCGAACCCCTCACACCGGATGCACCTACGGTGCGTACAAAACGAGAGCAAAGACGGGTTTGTTAATTGTCAGTGAGCCACTTGCGCTGTATACAATTTGTATACAAAACACGGGTTTTTGCCACGCAAACGCAAGCCAGCCCGTGTTGAAACCGTGTTTACACCCACTCGCAATGCCAAAAGGTGACCGGCGAGGGGCGGCTCTGTCTTGGCAGTCAGCGGCGCGAGCGTGAGGAATCGCTTGGGCGTTGACCGGCCTACGCTCCGCCGCCTGAATCGCCCTCATGCCAATGCCCGTGAGAGGAAGCTGCCGTCGAACCGAAAGCCAACCCTCAGCGTCCGAAGTCGCGCGACAAGACTGGGAACCGCTCATCCACGGCATCGTTGCCAGCCTTCCGAAAGTTTCACTTCAGGCACCAGTTCGCGCGGCGGTTCTCCGACTGCATCTCGTAGTTTGAAGGCATAAACGTGTTCGTGTATCCCGTCGGAAAAATGCCTCGCCATCGGCGGCAAAGGCCGCGTGCTTTTCGTAGTCGTCCGTGGCCAGTTCGTGAGGCTTGCCGGGCCGAGCGAGGGAATCACTGAGGGATTGGGATTGGTAGGCGGAGGGGGGCAAGCAGCGGCGAGGTCAGCGACGAAGCAGGGCTGTAAAGCCTGCCTGCTCGAAGTCCTCGTCCGTGATAAGTGCTTCGGTCAAGCCGCGCTGTTGCATGACGACGAAAGCCAGGCAGTCGGTAAGGCCCCACTCCTTGTCCGGGCGCTGGCGATAGAGGCCGAAAGCCGCCGCGCAGAGATCCTCACTGGCCGGCACGATTTCCACGGAGGGCGCTTCTTCTTCGATGCTTGCCACGAACCGAATGGCAGTCGGGCGAGGTTTCCCCACCTACATGGGTGGAACATGCACTGGCCGCCCGCTTCCAACGGAAGGGACTCGTGAACTGGCCAATCGCTTGCGTATTGCTTGCCTATTACGGACGACAGGATGAGCCAGGCAGGACAAATTTGCGACCCGGAAGTTTTGCGCGGGAGCCTCCTGTCGCATTGCGTGTGCTTTCTGACCGGCATCAGGCCAGAATTCGGCCGGAGAGGAGCGCCCTGCCTCGAATCTATGGAATCTCGCCGCTTGACATCGATTCCCATTCGGTGCGCAATGTCCGCGCATGGAATTCCGTGTCTGTGGATTCGCGCTACTGCGCAGCCTGCTTGGCCAGCCAAGCGGGGGCGCATTGGTTGTTCCCAGCACACCGCCAGCCATGCTTGGTTTGCGAACAGCGCTGATTGCAACGCGGACAGTCGGGCTGATTCGGAACGATTGCGCAGACCCTCCTCCCCACTCCTTCCACTCGCCCCGTTCCCCAATGTCCCAAACCAGTTCAGTCCATTCCGCCCTGCGCTTCCCCACGCCTTTCCCCACAGCTTGTTCACCTTCACCCCTGCTTCAACTCAAAAGAGAAATGGGGTGTCCATCTGAGTGCGGCGACCCCTACGGGTTGTAGTTTCGCCATGGGTGAAGTTTTTTCGGATTGATCTCAAGGGACGCGGGCCCGACCCGAGGCTCACGAGGCGGCCGTGGTTTTTGACGCTGGGGAGTTGGGTTTACGACGAGTGAGCGGTAGGTGATCGGCCCGACTCGAACCGCTTGTTCGAGCAACCGCCGAAACAGGAGGCCCCGAAACGCCGACCGCCGCCGGTTGAAGCGGCAGGCGAACGCCTCCAGGTATCCCTGAAGGTGGTCCGCTTCCACGGCC
>CAINDV010000515.1 GCA_903847485.1 uncultured Verrucomicrobiota bacterium | reverse complement strand
TCTGGCGCGGGAATCGCATGGCGTCAGCCGTCGCACCACCTGGCTGGTGGCCGCCGCCATGCTTGTGCTGGTCTGCTCCACCTTTGTGATCGCCGCCGGCAACCGTTTCGCAACGCCGTAGCTTTCAGGAAACTTGCACACTCTGATCAGGCGGAGCAACCGGTATAGGAAGAGCGGTTCATGGCTGGTCTCTATCAGTCAGGTTCTTCATCGTTGGTTTGCTTGGTCCTTTAGCAGGGGAATCGGTTGACTCCGCGATGAACAAATGTTGCGGGCGACCGGTCTTCCAAGGGCCGAAGCTTACGAGCACGTCAGCCAGTCCGTTGCCGTCCAGATCAGAGAAGCCGTCGAAACCCAGGCCCGGCGCACACATCGTGCATGACTCCGCGTGGGGCTGGCAGAAACGACATGCCAAACAGCCGCCGCCCCTGCCCGTTCCAGACCGACCAGATCGGGTCGAGGTTCACGCCGATGGCGAACACGAGGATGTCCTGCACGCCGTCGCCGTCCCAGTCGCCCTTGGTGACAAGGGTGTTCGGCGTGTCGCGTTTCCAGAGCAACTTCCCGCGCGCGTCGTAAAGCAACACCGGGCCGGCCTTGGCGGCCACGGCCACCTCAAGTCCTGTTCTTGCCGGTAACTCGCGCCGCGCAGCTCGGGAATTAGGAGTGTGACGGCACCGACTGTGATGACCTTCGCGTCGCCGGGCGTGCGGGTCCAGAAGTCATTCTTGCCGAGGTGAAATCGCTGCGCCTCGGGCAGTCCGGCCAGGACCACGCCCACGTCGCCGTTGCCCAAGAGCGGACCATCCGGCTTCGCGGACGTTGGCACGCTGCGGGGCGGAGTATTGAACACGGCCTGGTAGTCCATTCGGAACTCGGCAAGTGCCGCCAAAGGCAGCAACGCCAGCGCGAAGCTCAGCGAAAGTATGGCGACGCTTTTCATGGGTTCGCAAGGAGCACGGAGTCGAGCCCGAAGCAGCATTTGTCGCCGGTCGCGGCGGGGTTCGTCCCGACGACTGCGGCCCGAGCCACAAATCTACCATCCTTCCGGTCTTGAACGCCGAGGTTGGCCGGCCTCGTGGGAGTCGGTTTCTCCGAGTAACCATCGAAGCTCATGACGCTATGTTCAACATGCTGATTCGTCGCGGTTCGACTTAGCCGGACCTTCAGCGGCTTCAACTCGGTTGCGGTGGCAACCGATTTGCCATCCACACTCACGGTGAACTTGCCGTGCTTCCAACTGACGCTCAGGTCGTGAGCTTTCACCCGGATGTTCCGTGCTTCAAAATACTCAAGCCCCATATTGAGTGGGTTGATACGGACTTCATCCGATAGCGGGTCGGCCTCAATGCCCACGACGTGCCGCAGGATGAGGTCGATGTAATACGAGTGGGCGTAGTCGAGGTTCGGCGCGTTGGGGGCGCCGGTGACCGGATCGAAGTATTCCGAGACGCACGGATGCTTCAGATCGCCTTTGATGAAATGCACCTTCGTGTATCGCATGAGAAGTTCCGCCGCGCCCGGTGTGAGCGACGGGTCGAGGTCTTTGGCGGCGCGGGCAGCAGCATCGACCACGCGGCTGGTCGTCATCGGCCAACTACTCCAGTTCCAGTAGGCCCAGCCGATGCGTCGCAACTCCTGGCGGTTCGGGTAATCCATCGAGATCGTCGGCACGGGGAACGGCGTCCAGAACTCGGCGGGGTTGAAGAGGTGCTTGAAAATCGGGAGGTGTTCCTTTCCGCCGATCCCGGCCCAGAATGGGTAGAAGCCGGTCGGCGATTTCACTAGGAGCCTGTCGGACTTAGAAACCGCAGGTTTCTTGCATTTTGTTTGAACCGGCGCGCACGCCCGGCGTCTGATCTAGCCATGGCTGCCCGCTTGATTGCAATTGACCGCGATACCCCGCTCTTACTCCCGCCCAAC
>CAINDV010000514.1 GCA_903847485.1 uncultured Verrucomicrobiota bacterium | reverse complement strand
TGAATCCATTCCGAACCTGTTTGGCCGTCTCAGCCACAGGGCTTCTGGCGCTGGTAACTGTGCTGCCCGCTAGAATCGAATACTCCAGCACTGTGTTGTCCTTCCATCCCGCCGCCTTATGACGACTTAATAAAATCGCCCCGGTGGCCTATCAATCCGCATGGTTAACAAATAAATCAATCAAACAAATCACATCGCTACTATGAATACTAAACTGAATCCATTCCGAACCTGCCTGACTGTCTCAGCCACAGGGCTTCTGGCGCTGGTAACTGTGCTGCCCGCCGGAATCGAATTCTCCAGCACTGTGTTGTCCTTCCACCCCGCCGCCGACTGACGGCTTAATACAATCACCCCGGTCATCTATCAATCCGCACGGTTAACAAATAACTCAATCAAACAAATCACATTGCTACTATGAATACTAAACTGAATCCATTCCGAACATGCCTGGCCGCCTCGGCGACGGGGCTTCTGGCGTTGGCCTCTGTGCTGCCCGCCCAAGCCGACTACTCCAGCACGGTGTTATCCTATAATCCGGCCGCCTACTGGCGACTGAATGAAACGGGGTGAACCTGTCCCCAGGAACCCCACCAGCCACGAACAGTGGCAGTCTGGGGGCTGCGGCCGACGGCGTGTACAGTGGCGCTTTTACCTGTGGGGCGACCGGTGCATTGGCGGCAGGCACGGATACGGCTGTCGCCCTTAACGGCGGTAGGGTGACGGTGCCTTATTCTCCCAGCCTCAACACCAAGGCGTTTTCAGCCGAATACTGGTATTATCCGTCCAATGCAAGCGGCCAAGTGACGATCGGTAATATCCAATATCCAAACAACCCAGTCCGCAAGGGTTGGTGCGTCCTTAGCTACGCGGATCATTGGGGCTTTAGGTTATATGATCCTTCTGGAGGCAGCCTTACCTTTAATACTCCGGCGGTGGCGGGATCAGTGAACGGAAAGTGGACGCACGTCGCAGTCACTTACGATGGCACGTCGAATGCCGTCGTTTACCTCGACGGTGTGATCGCGGTAACCGGGGTTCAGACGAACTTCGCACCCAATCCCGAGAGTGCCTTAACCTTTGGCTTGCGCATTGATGGATACGCGGTGCCTGGGATGGGGGATGAGTTGGCATTGTACACGAATGCTTTGAGTTTTAGCGCGATCGCCGCCCACTATGCGGCCGGAACGAACAGCGCTGTGGACGCCCACGCCTCCACGGTTCTCGCCGACAATCCTGTCGGTTACTGGCGCCTGAATGAGCCGGTCTGAACCGCCCCCAGCCCGCCGTATCCAACCGCAGTCAACAGCGGCAACCTGGTCACTGCGGCTGACGGCACCTATTCATTGGGTGTGAATACCCTCGCCAACGGCCCGGGTTACTCCGGTCTCGGGGGTGCCAACGTCGGTGCGTTTTATGCTTCGTATGGCGCGGCTGTTAATTGCGGCATCAACATCCCGGGACTGGTTGACCCGACCATCACCAATACCACGCTCATGGCCTGGTTCAAAATGCCCGCCACGAAGACCATGAACTACCAGACCCTCTTGTCCTGTGGCGATGACGCTTGGGTGATCTCCCGTGGCCCCACCGACAACAAGTTTGAAGTCCAGTGGAAAGGCCAGAACCCCCGACTTCTCACCAGCGGCACCCGGACAATCAATGACAACAAATGGCATCATCTCGCGGTTGTGGCGAGCTCGAATAATGTTCTAAGCATCTACATTGACGGTCGCTTGGATAACGCAGGTGTGAGAAACGTCGGTTCCCAAACGGAAGCCTCCTGGCCCATTCTCATCGGTAACAACGGCAAGTATGCCGGCACTGGCAACGACCGTGCTTGGAGTGGCGGCATTAGCGACGTAGCCGTCTTCACAAGCGCCCTTAGCGCTTCGGATATTGCGACGATCTACGGTGCTGCGGTCGAGCTCCCGACCATTCAAGTCGCCGCCGCCGCCGCTCCGTCGAATTACGTTTATGAGGCCGAGAACATTACCTTTTCCGTCACGTCGGCAGGCCTCGCCCCACAGGCCTATCGGTGGACCAAGAACGGCACAAACATCTCCGTTGCCAACGCCCGCACGTATTCGCTGCCGAGTGTGGGCGTCAGCGACAACGGCACTTACGCCGTCATTATCACCAATACCATCGGTGCCGTCACCAGTTCCGTGACCCTCACGGTAGTCGGCAGCGCACCGACCATCATTACGCAGCCGGCCTCCGTCACAGCGTATGTGGGGAACACGGCCACGTTCTCCGTGGTCGCCGGCGGCAGTCTGCCGCGCTCCTGCCAGTGGAAGCACGGCACCAGCCCGATTGCCGGCGCGACGACGGCCAGCCTGATCCTGACAAACATTCAGTGGGTCGATGCCGGCAGTTACACCTGCGGGATTACCAATGTCTATGGCGGGACGAACACCGCCACGGCCACGCTCACCCTCGGAGGGCAGTTTGCATCCACTGTTCTCCCCGAGATCGGCGGCCGCGACCGCCATACGGCAATCGGCAGCGACGGCACGAACCTGTTCTTCACGCTCGGCAACACGGCCAACGCCGCCTTCTACCGCATCCCCGAGGGGGCTGCGACCGGTTGGGCCACGCTTGCTCCGATCCCACTGTCTCCGACCGTGAACAACGACAGCGGGGTGGGCGACATGGCGTATTTTGGCGGCTCTCTCTGGACGCTGGCGCGAAACGACTCC
>CAINDV010000513.1 GCA_903847485.1 uncultured Verrucomicrobiota bacterium | reverse complement strand
GCGTGGGAGAAGATCATTATCCCAAAAGACGAGAAGACGAGGTGGCTGCAACGCCCCCTGGCTATAGTGGACCTGAATGGCGACCGCAAAATGGACCTGGTGGGGATGCTTATTCATGATCCTAAGGGCAAGCTGCCCGCCACGAAAGCTTCAGTCTACCTGATGACCTATGAGGGGACACGTCCGGGCGCCGACAACTGGACCACTCACGTAATCAAGTGGGGTGATGGGGTGACTTACGGGAGAATGTTCAACGGCGAGAAATGGGACCAGTGTCGCTTCGTCGATATCGACCGGGATGGCGATCTGGACATCCTTGCGAATTGCGAGGAACACTACAACGAGAAGAAGGAGACGATCATCGGGGTGGTCTGGTTCGAGAATGAAAAATAGGAGGCAGGAAAGAAACGAGACCATGATCCAACAAACCATGAAATCCATCGCCATTCTCCACCCGCCGCAGGCCAACCGCCTGCGGGCGCTCGCCTTAGCATCCGTTTGCATCCTTGCCGGTGTCGCTCCGAGTTCTGCCGCCGGAGGCCCCGGAGAGAGTCCGTCCGTTCCCGATTTCACTCGCGGAGGCGTGAAGGACGACAGCCATGACTGGAATCTGGGACCTACCGGAGTACGAGGATGGATTCATACCTCGGCAGGCCAGAGCGCCCTGGCTCGCCAGATCCTCATAACGGCCGTCGCGAAGGGGTCTCCTGCCGATGGAATTCTAGAGATCGGGGACGTGATCCTGGGCGTGAGCGAGAAACCTTTTGCGGATGACGCGCGCAAGAGCTTCGCCCATGCCGTCGCGGCAGCCGAGGCGAAGGGCGGCGTGCTGCGGTTGGTCCGCTGGCGCGATGCGAAAAGCACGAACGTGGAACTGAAGCTGCCGGTGCTGGGTGCCTACAGTGATACCGCTCCCTACGATTGCCCTAAGTCGAAGAAGATCTTCGAGGCGGGTTGTCAGGCCATCGCAAGGGCAGGTCTGAAAAAGGCCAGCATCCCCGACCACCTCAACGCGCTGGCGCTGCTGGCCAGCGGAAGAAAAGAATACCACCCCCTGCTCGCCGACTACGCCCCCAAGGCGGCGGCATCGTTGCGCCCGGGCACTTGGACGTGGTATTTCGGATACGGGAATCTGTTTCTGGCCGAGTATGTCCTGGCCACCGGTGACCAGTCGATCCTCCCGGAACTCAAACGCACGACCATGGCGATGGTGCAGGGGCAGAGCAAGGTGGGCACGTGGGGGCACGAGTTCTACGCCAGGCCGAGTGGCAACCTGAATGGCTACGGTTGCATGAACGCGCCCGGGTTGGTGTTGCTGACCGCGATGGTCGTGGCGCGCGAGGCCGGCGTAAAAGACCCCGACCTGGATAAGGCCATCGCCAAGGGGAGCCAGTTCCTGCGTTGGTATGTGAACAAGGGCGCGATTCCCTATGGCGATCACCAACCGTGGCCGGGGCACGAGGACAACGGAAAGTGTTCCACTGCGGCAGTTCTCTTTGATCTGCTGGGCGATCGCGAGGCGACCCGCTACTTCGCACGGATGTCCACGGCCGCCTATGACGAACGGGAGCGCGGTCACACCGGCAATTTCTTCAATGTGCTGTGGGCCTTGCCCGGCGTTTCCCGCTGTGGTCCGCTTGCTACAGGTGCCTACATGAAGGAACAGAGGTGGTACTACGACCTCGCCCGGGGGTGGGATGGCCAATTCGGCTATCAAGGTTCGCCTGTCGGTGAGGAGGAGCACCAAAAATATACGGACTGGGACTGCACAGGCGCCTATATGCTGTCCTATGCGCTGCCCCTGAAGACCCTTTGGGTGACCGGCAGGAAACCGTGTGCAGCCCCGGCGCTGACCCCCAAGGAAGTGGAGGAAGTCATTGCCGCAGGGCGGGAATACTTCTCCTCAAAGGCAGGTTACCAACAGCGCGCGGTCCATGAGTTGATGTCCGGCTTGTCGAGTTGGTCGCCCGCAGTTCGAAAGCGGTCGGCCCAGGGCTTGAGTCGGCGCGAAGGGGATTTTGTGCCGACTTTGCTGAAAATGCTCGCCGGGTCTGAGCGCGATGCCCGTTACGGGGCCTGCGAAGCACTGGGTCTTCTGGGGCCGCGGGCTGATGCGGCCGCGCCGAAACTGCGGGCCCTGCTCAAGGACCAGGACCCGTGGCTGCAAAGCCTGGCCTGCGAGGCCCTGGCGGGGCTGGGCCCGGAAGCACGGAAGGCCAGCGTGTCCGACCTGTTGGTCATGGCGGCACG
>CAINDV010000512.1 GCA_903847485.1 uncultured Verrucomicrobiota bacterium | reverse complement strand
CGGAGAGCGGAAAGAAGCAGCGGCGTATCCGTGGGAATCCCCGCAGGCGGACCTGGCCGCCGCCCGCCGCCTCATCAAGAAACACGGTTACCTCCGCCGCCAGGAAGAACTGGCCGACGCGGAGCAGTGTTTCCCCCCATGAACCCGCCCCGGAGCGCCGGCCTCCGGCCCGGCGCGCTGCTTCCGTGGTCCATCCTTGGTTGGGCACAGCGCAGAGTTCCGCGCAAGTCACTGTAGCCGGCGGCGGCCATTCGTCATTCGGTTTTCGGGTTTCATTCGTCATTTGTCATTTGTCATTTGAACCTCCTGCTTCCTCCGCTTCGCCATGAGCCTCCAGCCACCCATTTCCCCCGCCGACACCCGTTTGCTCCGCCTAGCCCTGCGCCTGGCGCGACGCGGCTTCGGCACCACTTCGCCAAATCCCATGGTCGGCGCGGTGCTGGTGAAGCGCGGACAGATCATCGGCCAAGGCTGGCACCGCCGCGCCGGGGAACCGCACGCGGAGATCGAAGCTCTCCGCGACGCCGAGAAACGCGGCCACCGTGTGAAAGGCGCCACGCTCTACGTCACGCTCGAACCTTGCTCCACCCACGGTCGCACGCCGCCTTGCACCGAAGCCATCCTAAGCGCCGGCATCCGCCGCGTGGTCGTCGGTGCCACCGACCCGAACCCGCGCCACGCCGGACGCGGCTTTGAAGTGCTTCGGCAGGCCGGATTGGTGGTCGTCACCGGCGTGCTGGCCGAAGATTGCGCGGCGCTTAACGAAGCTTTCAACCACTGGATCGTCCACCGCACGCCGCTCGTCACCGTGAAAGCCGCGATGACGCTCGATGGCAAGATCGCCACCGCCAGCGGCCAGTCGAAGTGGATCACCGGCGAGAAATCCCGCGCCTTCGCCATGCGGCTGCGCCAGGGCAGCGATGCCATCCTCGTCGGCATCAACACCGTGCTGGCGGATGATCCGAGCCTGACGGTGCGGGGGCGGAAGTCCGAAGTCCGAAGTCCGAAGTCCGAAGTTGAAAGCCAGAAGCCGCTGCGCCGAATCATCTTGGATTCGAGAGCGCGGACGCCGTTGACGGCGAAAGTCGTCAGCGACGAACAGGCGGCGCTCACCACCATCGTCGTCAGCCGGGCCGCACCGAAACGCCGCGTCGCCGCGCTGGCCAAGCGAGTTCGGGTGCTCGCCGCGCCGCCGGGCAAATTGGCAATCGGCAATCGGCAATCGGCAATTGACCTCCGCTGGTTGCTTCGCAAGTTGGGTGCGGAAGGCGTCACCAGCCTGCTGGTCGAAGGCGGCGGCGAAGTGAACGCCTCCTTCCTCAGCCAGCGCCTGGCGCAGCGTATCGCCTTCTTCTACGCGCCAAAAATTCTCGGCGGACGGGCTTCCCGGAAAGGCGTCGCGGGCGACGGCGCGAAAAGCTGGTCGGAAACTCTGCGGCTGAGCGACCTCACCTGGCGGAATCTCGGGGATGATTTGTTACTGACAGCGCGCTGCCAGCAAGGCCGAACGCCCAAACGGCCGAAGCCGTAGCCATTCCACGCCAACGGTTGAGCGCAGGGCGTGATGCGCGATTGCGGTCGCGCTGGAATTCGGCGCTTCCGCGACGGGGCGTCAGCAATAGAGCACCGCCTGGAGATCCCGGAGCAGGAGACTCATGAAGTGGTAGCGCCGGTTGGGGTCGTTCTCCAGGCACTTGAGGATGATCTTTTCCAGCGGCAGGGGCAGGTCGGGATTGAGCGCGCGGGGCGCGACGAACTCAGTGCGGTCGAGTTGACGGTCAAGGATCTCGCGGGCTTCGTCGCCGGGAAAAGGCTTCTGATTGGTCAGCAATTCGTAAGCGGCCACGCCGAAGGCAAAGATGTCCACGCGCTGGTCAATGGGCCGGCGCTGGAATTGTTCCGGTGCCATGTAGGCGGGCGTGCCGGGGTTGCGCCGGGCCTGCTTCGGCTTCTCGGGAATGGGCCGGGAGAGGTCGAAGTCCACCAAGCGGATGCCGCCGTTGCGGGTGACGAGGACGTTTTCCGGCTTGAAGTCCAGGTGCATGAAGCCGCTGCTGTGGACGTGTTCCAAAGCGGTCGCCATGTCAATCAGGATTTGCGCGATGTTCTCCAGGAGCACGGGATCGTGGCGGCCGTAAAGCTCCTTGAGGTTGTCAGACTCCACGTATTCCATCAGCAGGTAGGGCGTGGTGCGGACGGTGCCGTGCTCGATGTAATCTACGATGAACTCGTGGCCATACACCTTCGACAAAACCTCACAGCCCGCAAAGAAGCGCCGCCGCGCAATCCAGCTAAACCTCAGCCGTTGGTGGAGGCGGCGTAGCGCGTAATGTTTGCCGTTCGGGCCGGTGGCCAGCCAGATGTCCGCCATGCCGCCGCTGTTGATCAGCTCTTGCAGGTGGAAACGACCGAACTGGCCCGCCGGCGGCGGGTTGGGATCATCCTGACTGGAACCAAAGATCGCCATGCGCCCTCTTCATACCATGAGTTGCGTGGTTGCGCCATCTGAATTTCCCGACGACGCCAAGACAAATGCGGAGTTGAAGCCCATCCCTGCCAGCGCGTAACGTCGGGTGCATGAAATCATTCCGCTTCGCGCTCCTGGCGGCGTTCGGCCTGCTCGGCGCGGGCGGTTGCCGCACTTTGCCGCCGTCGCTTGTGACTGCGCCCGTGCCGGTGCCCGCCCCCGCCGAACCGGCACCACCGCTTTTGCCGCCGGAGCCGAAGGCGATTCCCAACGTGTTTTTCTCCGAGAAGCTCGCCGCGATGGACGCCGTTATCGAACAGGCGATTGCCGAGTCGCATTGTCCAGGTGGCGTGCTGTGGGTGGAACGGGAGGGAGCGGCTTACGCGAAGGCCTTTGGCCAGCGCGCCGTGGTGCCCGCTCCGGAACCGATGAGCGAGGATACGATCTTCGACCTCGCTTCACTGACGAAAGTGGTCGCGACTACGCCCGCAGTGATGGTGCTGATCGAGCGCGGCCAGGTGGATCTCGACGCCCCGGTGCAGTGCTACCTGCCGGAGTTCACCGGCGACGGGAAGGAAGCCATCACGATCCGCCAGCTTCTCACCCACACCTCCGGGCTGCGTCCAGACATTGGCCTGGCTGGCTGGCAAGGCGAGGAGGGCGCGATTCGGAAGGCGTGCGCCGAACGATTGCGGTCGCCACCAGGCGCGGCGCTGGTTTACAGCGATATCGGCTTCTTCCTGCTCGGCGAGGTCGTCCAGCGAGTCAGCGGCCGGAGACTCGATGAATTTCTGGCAGCGGAAATCTACGGGCCGCTGGCAATGACCGACACCAGCTTCCGGCCCCCGGCGGCGGCACAGAGCCGCATCGCGCCGACCGAGGTGAAAGCAGGCGTCCCGTGGCGCGGGGTGGTGCATGATCCCATTGCCCGTCAGATGGGTGGAGTGGCGGGCCACGCCGGACTGTTCTCGACTGCGTCCGACCTGGCCCGCTACGCGCGAATGCTGGTGAACCTCGGCGAACTGGACGGCGTGCGGGTCTTCCAACCGGAGAGCGTGCGGCTGATGACCTCCGTGCAAACGCCAGAGTCCTTGAGCGCCCGGCGCGGACTGGGCTGGGACATTGATTCCGCATACAGCGGCCCGCGCGGCAGGCTCTTTCCACTCGGCTCGTACGGCCACACCGGATGGACCGGCACCTCGCTGTGGATTGACCCGTTTTCGCGGACTTTCCTCATTTTCCTCTCCAACCGCAACCACCCAACGGAGGCCGGCAGCGTGACCGCGCTGCGCCGTCAACTGGGCACCCTGGCCGCCGAAGCCGTGCGCGGGTTTGATTTCGGAGCGGTGCCAGGCGCCTTGGCTTCGCGTACCAAGCTGGCGTCGGATTGACCCGAATTTCGAAGCTCAAATGACGAATGACGAAAGAAGCCCGAAATCCGAATGACGAATCGCGGCCCCTGCCCGTTCGGCTTTGTTCAGAGTCTTGCGCCTCCTCCATCCAAGAAGGCATTGGGTTTCGGGCTTCGTCATTCTTTCGTCATTCGTCATTTGAGCTTCGGAGTTCGGGATTAACGGGCCGCAGCGGGCAGCACGATGATTTCTCCGCTGCGCCAAGCGTGTTCGCGCCGGTCCAGCGTCAGCACACGCGGCAGCAATTGAACTTCGTGCCCACGACCTCCAACACCACCGTCCCTGGCAGTGAAGTCGTATTCAGGAAAACGCATCTTCCGAACGGCGTCGGGAACGGCGGCGTTCGCGCTTGGGCGAACCGCACCGTCTTCACCCCGTTTGTCTGCGGCGGCGCTTCGTCCAGGACCACCTGCACGTTGGTGATACCCAGCGCCTCTTGATCGAAAATCAGGCTCGGCGTCCCGTTGCTGAACGAGGTGAACGTGACTACCCAGGGGCCTTGGCGCGTGCGGCGATGTTCGATGATCTGGAACACCAGCGCGTAGCCGGTGAGCGCCAGTAGCAAGGCCGCCAGCAAATGGCGGAGGAAGTGGTCGCGTTTCATTCGGGGCGAGGCTTGGCCGGCGGTGCATGGGAGTCAAGGCCAACAAAAAGCCGGCCGGGCTTGCGGCCCGGCCGGCAGATTAAAAGTCAGTCTCGGCTTAACAGGCGGACTCAGTCTGGCCGTCCATCAGGTGGATAAACCCTTTGATCTTTCGCCGCTCATAGCGGTGCTTCTGAGATTTCCGCGGGAGACTCGCGGGTTTTCGAAAGAGCGGATTCTTACTCCGCACGGCTTCAATCATGACTTCGAGCATTTTCCTCATACGCATTGTCTAGTTGACCGGTTCTTAGTTCGTGAAGAACTTCGGCGCACCCTCCAGGGTGTCGCTTTCTTCACCCGTCGCAACCATAGACCACGCCCGGTGAAAGTCATTTCAAGAATAATTTGGGCATCCCGTTCGCGCTGGTCTCGGTTGCCTGTACCCACACCGCGTCGCCGGCCTCAGGCGCGAGCAGGCTGTGGGAGCCTTCCTGCAGGCGCATCCGGATCGTCGCACTGCGGAGTGGGGCAGCCCGTCCCGGCTGCCGGCGTCTCGCCAACCGTCCCGGTTGGCGCTCGATCCGACGCTCGCCACTCCGGAGGTCGTGCCCAGATGCGCCCCTGTTGACAGGCCGGGACTTCTGGCTCGACAGGCCGGGCGGTCCCGGAGTATGTAGGTCTTCGAGGCGCAGTCTTCGCTCCTTCGTGGCTGCCGGGGACGCGCAGCTCGCACCGTGCGATTCGGCGCCGCCGGGCAACTCGACTCCCGTTTAACACCGATGAATCTTTCTGTCCAACTCGGCAAGCTGACGATGCAGAATCCCGTGACCGTGGCCTCGGGCACGTTTGGTTACGGCGCCGAATATGCCCGGCTCCTTGATTTGAACCTGCTCGGCGCAGTCGTGGTGAAGGGCATCCGGCTCCACGCCGTTCCCGGCAACCCGACGCCCCGCACCGCCGAAGTCACCAGCGGTCTGCTCAACGCCATCGGCCTGCAAGGACCAGGCGTGGACGGTTTCATCAAGAAATACTGGCCGTTCCTCCAAGGGCTGAAGGTGCCGACGATCATCAACATCTGGGGCACCACAGTCGAGGAATACGCCGAAGTAGCGCGGCGCTTCGACGCCCTGGGTGGCGTGGGCGCGCTGGAGTTGAACGTCTCCTGTCCGAACATAAAGGAAGGCGGCGCGCAGTTCGGGACGGATGCGAAACTGCTCAGCCAGGTGGTGGCTGCGTGCCGCCAGGCGACGACATTGCCGCTGATCACGAAGATGAGTCCCAACGTGCCCAGCATCGCGCCGCTCGCCAAGGCGGCGGAGGAGGCGGGCAGCGACGCGCTGGCGATTACGAACAGTTTCCCGGCCATGGCCATAGACATCGAGACGCGCCGGCCAAAGCTGGCGAACGTTACCGGCGGTCTCACAGGACCGTGCATCAAGCCCATCGCGATCAAGCTGGTCTGGGAAGCGGCGAAGGCCGTGAAGATTCCGATCATCGGCATGGGCGGCATTCAGAACGCTGCGGACGCCATCGAATTCATGATGGCGGGCGCGACGGCGGTAGCGGTGGGGACGGCGAATTTCTACGAGCCGCAGACCGCCTTGCAGGTGATTGCAGGCATCCGCGAGTTCCTGGAGCGGCGGGGGCTTTCGGACGTGCGCGAGTTGGTGGGCAGCGTCCAGGTCGCGGGGTAGGGCCGACCGCCGACGGAACGCCCGCGCTACGGTGGCAGGATCCACCTGTGCCCCAAGCATCCGACCTTTTCGGGGATCCATTTTTTACTTCCCTCTCTAGCCCGCCAACGCCAGCATCCCTCCGTCATGGCAAACGATCACGGCAGCACATCAGGCGGGGAAAAATTCCGCACGGCTTATTGCGCGCATTTCAAGTGTCGCGACGAAGTGTTCGAGGAAAAGATTTTCTGGCGTTGCCTTCCCCCGCACGCCCGGCCGCTGGCGTTCCTCCTCGAATTGACCACCCCCTCGTTCTTCGTGGGCGAGTTCGAGGTGATGCGCAACGCCGGCGAGGCGACTGATCTGGAAGACATCGTCGCCGAAGCGAACAAGCTGCATGACACGCAGCATCTGCGCGTTGGCTTTCTCCGGGGAGCGCTCAAGGTGCGGGTTTCGGGCCGGCGTCTGGTCAACGTCGGCAACCTCATCTGGGGCAAGACGCGTCGCCGGAATTGAACCGCGTGCCGTCTGGGGCCGTTTTGAAGCGCGACCACGGCTGAGAATCCCAAGGCGTGGCTGGTGGCAGCAATTCTCACCATGGCCCTGACAAACCCCGCCGGGGCAGGGCACCAGGCCTACACCTCCCATAAAACCGTCCTCTTGTACGCCCTCCCCCGGCGGGGTTTGCCAGGGCCATAGTGAGGGCTGGTGGGTTCTCCCGGCGGTGGGAGGCCCCGGCCCGCCGCACAGGCATACTGGCCACCAATCAAAAAAACGGCGCGTCCGGGAGGACGCGCCGGGTGTCAGGGAGAGTTTCGCGCCAAGCCTGTCAGTGCTCGTAGATCATTTCAGCCACGTCCTTGCCGGCCGGAATGAAAGGCAGGACGTGTTCGCTGTAAGGCGTGGTCACGTCGAGGAGGTACGGCTCATCGGCATCCAGCATCCGTTGGAGCGCGGCGCGAAGGTCACGCTTGTGAATGACGCGCTCAGCCTTCACGTTGAAGCTCTTCGCCATGGCGATGAAGTCTGGGTAAATCTGCTTCATGTTCTTCGGGTCGCCCAGGTAGGTATGGCCGCGGTTGCCGCCGTAGAACTTGTCTTCCCATTGCATCACCATGCCGAGGTGCTGGTTGTTGAGGATGATGGCCTTGGCGGCGATCTGCTCGATGTGCGCCGTGGCTAGTTCCTGCACGTTCATCAGGAAGGAGCCATCGCCGTCAATGTCCACCACCTGCTTGTCGGGCCGGGCGACTTTGATGCCCAGCGCTGCGGGAAAGCCGAAGCCCATCGCGCCCAGCCCGCCGCTGGTGATGAACTGCCGCGGCTGGGTGAATTGGTAGTATTGGCCGCTCCACATCTGGTGCTGGCCGACGCCGGTGGTGATGATCGCTTCGCCGTGGGTCAACTCGTACAGCAGCTCGATCACGTACTGCGGCATGATGATCTGGTCCGTCTCGCCGCCCATGAACTCCTTGACGTGCTGGGAATGGAGCACCTCGTCGGTGACGGTGTATTTGAGCGGTGCCTTGGCCTTCCACGCGGCAATCTGCTGGTGCCACTTGCCGAAGCGCTTTTGCAGCGGCCGCTGGCGTAGGAGGGCCACGAGCCGAGCCAAGGCAAACTTCACATCGCTGATGACGGCAAGGTGGGTTGGCTTGTTCTTGTTGATCTCCGACGCGTCAATGTCCACCTGCACGATAGTACCGTGCTCGCAGAACTTCTTCACGTTGCCGGTCACGCGGTCGTCGAACCGCACCCCCATCGCCAGCAGGAGGTCCGCGCCCGGCGCGACTTGGGCGACGGTGTCGCCGTCCTTCTTGAATTCGCCGCTCACCGCCCAGTTGCCGTAGGGCGAGCCGTGCATGCCGAGCCACTTGAGCGAAAGCGGATCCGTCTCTGGGAAAGCGCCACAGCCCATGAGCGTCGTCACCACGGGGATGCCCGTCAGGGCGACGAACTTGCGCAATTCCTGGCTGGCCTCGCCGGTGATGATGCCGCCGCCGACATAAAGCACCGGCCGCTCAGCTAGTTCAATGAGGCGGATGATTTCGTTCAACTCCAGATCGGGGGCGCGGAGGTCTGGGCGGTAGCCGCGGAGCGTGACCGTTTTGGGAAACACGGGCTGCGTGCGGTCCTGCTGGACGTTCTTGGGCAGATCAATCACCACCGGGCCGGGCCGACCGGACTGGGCAATGTAGAATGCCTCCTTCACGATGCGGGCCAGATCGTTGATATCCGTCACCAGGTAACTGTGTTTCACGATCGGCAAGGTCATGCCGAACATGTCAGTTTCCTGGAAGGCACTTTTGCCGATCATGTGGGTGGACACCTGTCCGGTGATGGCGATCAGCGGCACGGAATCCATGTAGGCGTCGGCGATGGCGGTGACCAGGTTGGTGGCACCGGGACCGCTGGTGGTCATGCACACGCCGGCCTTGCCGGTGGCGCGGGCGTACCCGCTGGCGGAGAACGAACCGCCCTGCTCGTGGCGCGGCAGGATCGTGCGGATCTGCTTGGAGCGGGTCAGGGATTGGTGGACCTCCATGCTGGCTCCGCCGGGATAGGCGAAGATGGTGTCCACGCCTTCACGCTCGAGCGCGGCGACGAGTATGTCGCAGCCGCGCATGGCGGGGCTGACCTGGCCAGCGGCGGCCTTGGCCCGGGGCTTGGTTTTCTTAACGATAGATGTCTTGCTCATGTGTGTGCTTTGGTTTGTGGCCGGCGGTGCGGGCCAACAAAAAACCCACGACCGTTGCCAGCCGTGGGTACTTGTTAAATTCTGCCTTACCCGCCACAAGCATCCACGAAGCCGACGACGACGACGACTCGTACGAGAACTTGCAGCGCGAGGGGCTTCATGCGGGGGGCAAGCTAGGCGAGCCGTGTCCGCCGGGTCAAGCGCCGACTTGTGAAAATCCACGACCCGGGCGCAAATCGGGTTTTGAACCAGCACGCGGTTCCGCGCTTGTCATCGGCGTGCGCTCCGCGAAACTAGCGCGCAATGAATCCGGCCCTCTCGCCTTCAGCGTTCTTGAAAGACACCTCCGGCGGCGCGCTGCTGGCGGTGAAGCTGCAACCGCGCGCCTCGAAAACCGAAATCGGTGACGCGCTGGGTGCCGAGTTGCGCATCCATGTCACCGCGCCGCCGGTGGACGCCGCCGCCAACGAGGCCTTGGTGCGCCTGCTGGCGGAGCGGTTGGGCTGTAGTCGCGGCCGCGTGGAGTTGATTCGTGGGCAGACTTCGCGACACAAGGTGCTCAAACTCCACGGCGTCGCGGCCAGCGCGGCGTGGGCGGCGCTCGGCCCAGGTTGAGGAGCGACCCGCTGAAAATCCGAGGTCCGAAGCGCTGGAGCGCGGCGGCGGCGGGCTGGGACCGCGCCGGGATTCGGGTTTCGGGCTTCGTCATTTGGATTTCGGCCTTCGCCCCGCTCGTTTTTCCTTTATTCCCGCACGGCAAACGGCTAGTTGTTTCGCCCATGCTCAGCCCCCGAACACGACGGTCCGACCGTTCGACCCTGGCGGTCAATTCGGCCAGCGACACCGACCGCGCCAAGCTGGCGACGGGCGTGTCGCTGGGTTTCTTCATGGTGTGCGCCGCCGGCCGGGCGATCACCTTTTTCGGCAGCGCGCAGAACGAGCGTTGGATGTGGCTGGATGCTATGCTGGTCCTGCTGGGAACAGCGACGACGCTCATCGGCCAGATGCGGCGGCTGCCGGCGCAGAATGTGTTGGCAGCGGCGGGGATTTGCTTCCTGATAGGCGGCATCGTGCAAGCTGTCGGCGCGGCCACCGGCATCCCGTTTGGGGCCTTCACCTACACGGAACACGCCAGCGTGCTGCCTTGGTTGCTGCCGCTGGTGTGGGTCATCGTCGTCTTCAACGGACGTGGTGTGGCCCGGCTGATTTTCCGCCCCTGGCGCAAAACCCGTACCTATGGCTTGCGGGTGATTGCGCTGACGTGCGTCCTGGCCGTGACCTTCGCGCTAGGCTTGGAGCCGTACGCGGTGAAGGTGAACGACTATTGGCTCTGGCAAGTGAATCAGACCCGCTGGGGCTGGTTCGGCACGCCTTGGATCTGCTTTTTCGCCTGGCTGCTGACGGCGCTTTTGATGCTGGCCTTCGCCACGCCGTTTCTGATCAACAAGAAACCGGTGAAAAGCCCGCCGTTCTACCACCCGTTGATGGTCTGGCTGACAGTGAACCTGGTGTTTGCCAGCGGGGTTTCCACCAGCCGCCTCAAGCTGGCGCTGCTGGCGATTCTCGGTATCTGCGCCCTCCTGTTTAGCGCCTCGATGGCGGGGGCGCGGTGGTCGCTGCGCCACCCGCGCAAGGCCTGACCGCTGGCAGGCGCCCCAGTGGCGGAAAGGACGAAGGAAGAAGAATGAAACCGGAACCACCGCCGCCGCTGGCTCATCCTTCACCCGAACGCCGAAGTCGAATGACGAATGAAGGACAAAGTCCGAAGCACGAAACCCGCCGAGTTCTTGGTTGGGCCGGGCGCGAGACTTGGCACAGAACCTAACCGCCGGAAGCGACGATTCGTCATTCGATTTTCGGGCTTCATTCGTCATTCGTCATTCGACTTCGGCGTTCGGGTGAAGGATGAGCCAGCGGCGGCGGTGGTTCCGGTTTCATCCTTCATCCTTCATCGTTTCCGCCGGTTGTGGGTGACAGGGCCATGACGAGAATTGCTGGCGGGCCGGAATCCGGGCTTGGCAGGCCCCGGCGGCTTTCTTAAGCTGCGGGCGTGATTGGGTTCCTCCGCATCGTGGGTTTGGTGAACGCGGCCATTTGGTTTGGCGCGGCGGTTTTCTTCACCTTCGGCATCGGGCCGGCGGTATTCTCGCCGGACATGCGTCAGGTGTTGGGGGCCGCCAATTTTCCCTATTTCTCCGGAGCCATTGCCCAGTTGCTGATTTCCCGCTACTTCGATCTCCAGATTGTCTGCGCGCTGATCGCCGTTTTCCATGCGTTCGCCGAGTGGCTTTACCTGAACCGGCCCTTGCACCGATTTTGGACGGGGCTGCTGGCGGGGTTGCTGGCGGCCAGCCTGCTGGGGGCGCTGGTCCTCCAACCCCACATGAAGAAGCTGCATCGGCTCAAGTACTCGCCCGCGGCCACGCCAGCCCAGCGCGTCTCCTCCACCAGCGCGTTCAAGGTGTGGCACGGCACGTCCCAGGCGGCGAACCTGCTGGTGCTCGCCAGCCTGGGCCTCTACCTGTGGCGCACCGCCAACCCGTCCAACGCCACGCGATTCAGGCCGCCGGGCAAGTTGCAGGGTTGACAAAATCCTGAAGCGGACAAATCTGTTGGTCACCGGGCTTGGGTGTCCAAGCCGCTGACCGACCAACCCAGCAAAGCCTATGATCTCGAATGAAAGGCCATCGCCCTACGGACGCACTTACCGGCGTCCCCCGGCAGCGCCTCGTCCGTATGTGCAGGAAGAAACGATCAAAACGGAGAACGTCCAGATTGAGCGAAAGAACTTCGTGTTTGCGCTGAAGGAAAATCCGCGGGGGCGGTTCCTGCGGATCACCGAGGGCATCAACAGCCGCCACGACACAATCATCATTCCGTCCACGGGACTGGAGGAGTTCAAGCGGGTGCTCGACGAGATGGTGAAGGTTTCCGCAGAGACGCCGCCGAAGGTCACCGACCCGTACCCGGATGCGCTCCGCTGACCGCAGTCGCGGCCGACGGCTCAGGCCGCGTGCAGCTTCGCCCTGGCGGGCCGCTTCAGGGCGGCTTTCTTGGGCTTGATTGCGGAGGCGTCGTTCCACAGCCCTTCCAAGTCGTAGCGCTCCCGCACTTCGGGGCGCATGATGTGGACGATCACGTCGAAGTAATCCAGTACCAGCCACGCCGTTTGCAGCGAGCCGTCCACCGCGTGCGGCCGCAGGCCGGCCTCCTTGTGGACCTCCTCGGTGATTTCATTCACTATGGCCCGCAAATGCGGTTCGCTGGTGCCGGTGGCGATGACGAAGTAGTCCGTGACCGTGGAGATCTTGCGGACGTCGAGGACGACGAGGTTTTCGGCCTTCTTATCGTCCGCCAAAGTGCGGCATAGCAACGCGAGTTTTCGGGATTCCATCATTGGCAGTCAATTTCGACGGCAACCATATCCCGTACCGCTCAAAGATAAAGCCCATTGTTACGAACGACCTCCGCCACGGCGGCGGGCACCAGCGGTTCCAGCGGCAAACCACCTCGCGCCCGGCTTCGGATTTCCGACGAAGACACCCCCAGCGGAAACCCCGCCAACCGCCGCCCCCGGAACGGCGCCGGGAACGCCACCGCCGCCTCGCCCGGACGCGGGATCACCGCGAATTCCACCAATCGCGCCAGCTCCGCTGCCTCGCGCCATTGCGGCAGCTTGGCGACGTGGTCCGCGCCGATCAGGTAGAACAATTCCGCCCCGGCAAACCGCCGCCCGTAGTCGCGCACCGTGTCTATCGTGTAAGAGACCCCGCCGCGCTCCAGTTCCTGAGCGTCCACCTCGTAGGCGGATTTGCCGGCCAGCGCCAACCGGAGCATCCGCAGGCGCATCGCGCCCGGCATGGGCTGCTGGCCCGGCTTGAAAGGCGACTGCGCCGCTGGGATGAAGAACATCCGGTCCAGGCCCAACTCCTCGCACGCCGCCTGCGCCACTAGCAGGTGGCCCAGGTGGACCGGATCAAACGAACCGCCAAACAAGCCAAGTTTCATGGTTCAGATTGGATGAGGGGAATGGGGAAATGACGAATGACGAAAGAAGTCCGAAGTCCGAAATCCGAAGTCCGAAACCAACCTGCGACGGCGG
>CAINDV010000511.1 GCA_903847485.1 uncultured Verrucomicrobiota bacterium | reverse complement strand
GGGTGAGGACAAGCGCTTTCATCGGCTGGGAGATTACCAGGCTTCGGCTAGCATGTAAGCGTAATGCCGACGTTTACTATAGCGCAGAGAAACCCTTGCTCAACCCACCGTCCAGTCCGATCGCCCGACCACACCGCAGTCCAACTGCGGCACATCCCCCCATCACAACCCTCCTTCTGGTGCGCGACACGCCCAGACGCTTGGTAGTTCGCCCGATCTCACCGAACAGCTTGGGAGCGCGAGCGGACGCTGTGGTCGCCATACTCTCAAGCCCGCCAACGGAGGAGTACCACCCCGGTGCTCCTCTGCGAACCCCAGTGTTCCACAAAAAAAGCGCCACACAAAGTGTGGCGCCAGAAGAGAGAAACTCCGAGTAATTAGCTCTTGCCAGACCGATATCGGCGAACCACAAACCCCACGGTCCCAAGACAAGTGATTAAACCCATCGCGATGGCGGACGGCTCCGGAACCCAATCCTGAAGCTGAAGCACAGCCGGAAGGGATCCGCCGCCTACGACGTAGAAGCCGTATTCTCCCAGAGAGCCTAGAGGAACATTAAACACGCCTGACCCTTGACCCACTATCGGGTGGGTGCCCGTGGTATCACGCCAGTAAGCGCTATTACCAGAAAGAGGAAGCCCGAAGTTCCACGTAAAAGTGTTCTTGGCATCAGCATTCGCACCGACGGGTGGAGCGAAGATTTCAAAACTCGCGTTACCTGCGGCACCTGCCTTCGAATCCACAGTCAAAGTCCAACCCTTGGCAAGGATCGATTCAGTGACCGGGCTTCGCTGAAACTCAACGACTCTTACGCCATCGGATTTAACTTTCCAATTACCTAGCGTAACCGGCGAAATCGACGGAGGAAGGACGACCAAGCCACCAGGTCCAGCACCGTCGATCTTGTAGTAACCAGTGAACTCCGCCCTAGCATTCACCATGGGCAGACTCACGGCCAACCCCACCGCAATTATCAGTCTCTTGTTCATACGTTTCTTTCTTCTAAATAGTCTTGTTTTGCTTGATTACACTGCCGACACCGCGTCAGCGGGTCTACTTGTAGCCAAGACTGCAGAGCATTGCAAGTGTTTTTTTGAACTTTCTTTCGTCGCTTACGCAAGGTCCGCCCCCAAGCCCTGCGGAATGCTGTCGGCAATCCGTCTGCGACCTCCCTGGGCGAGGGAAATCGTCCTCAGCAAGGAGAAGATTGCCGAAGCCTACATCCGGATCTCGGCGGCGATGACGGGCGACGATCCCGTCACCGCGAGCGGCGTGTTTGGCTGTGCCTAGGTCTTCCGGGGCGGTTTTGAGTCCCAGCCGGACACCGGCGACCTGATCCATGGCCACCTGGAGACCGAACCCGAAGAAGAGGCAGCAGCGGTGAACCGCGGCTTCACGAAGCAGCGGACTATCGCTAGGATAAAGATGACAATGGTCCCCCGGCTGGCCGGCAACGCCTGCGGTATCCCGGAGGTGGCCCCGAGGGTAAGGCCAGAGGATTCGCGCCCGTTGGACCTCCCGCACCGCTGCCGCACGCGATGTGCGCAGCGCCCCAGGTCGTTGTTCTTCCTCAGCCGTGAGGACCAGCTTGGGCAGATCCGACTTTCCGGCCATGCCCCAGCCGATTCGCAACCGGCTTGTCTGCAAATGTCCTGCTGAAGCGGCGTAGTGGAACATTATACCATTTCCCGTTAACAATCGGTAATATGAGTCAGGCGGTAGCGTTTGCTTGAGAGTGGAGTCAGTGGTGGATCAGCGACAAGGCCCGTGCCGGCGTCTCCCAAAACGGGCGGAGCGCCTGGGGGAGCGTCTCCTCCAAGGCGTCGAGGCTGGCAAAGTGCTGGTTGCAAGTCACGTCCTGCGTTTGATCCCACAGCCCTTCCACCGGGTTGAGTTCCGGACTATACGGGGGCAAGGGTAACAG
>CAINDV010000510.1 GCA_903847485.1 uncultured Verrucomicrobiota bacterium | reverse complement strand
TTTTATGTTCCAACAAGTCTGGGTCCGGGGCCGTCCCCAGTGCGCAGCCACCTCGCGAGATTGGATCGAGGAAAACCACTTTAACCGCTGGCGGGCATCCACCTCATCACCCGCCCGCTTGGCCGCTCGTGAATTCACCGCAAAAACCTCCCCAACGCCCCGCCAGCATTGCTCCGACCGAGCTTGCTGCCGCCCTGCGCCGGCACCGGTCTGCCCGGCCCCGCCGCCCACGCTTGCCAATCCCCCGCGCTCACCCCATCCTCCCACCCATGCCGGACCCTGCCATGACCCCAGAACAGCAAGAGGCCTACGACCAGGCCTTGAGGAGAATCGAAGCCTGCCGCCGCAAGCGGGGCGCGGATCTCTACTTAAGCAACCTCGGCCTGACGCGCCTGCCGCCGGAGATCGGCCAGATCGCCCATCTGATGGGGCTTTTCCTCGACAGAAATCGACTGAGCACACTCCCGTCGGAGATCGGCCAACTCGCCCATCTGACGCAGCTTTCCATCGGCAGCAACCGACTGAGCACCCTGCCGCCGGAGATCGGCCAGCTCGCCAATCTGACGCAGCTTTCTCTCAACAGCAACCGACTGAGCACTCTGCCGTCGGAGATCGGCCAACTCGCCAAGCTGTCGTGGCTTCACCTCGGCAGCAACCGACTGAGCACTCTGCCGCCAGAGATCGGCCAGCTCGCCAATCTGACGCAGCTTTACCTCTACGACAACCAACTGAGCAACCTACCAACCGAGGTCGGCCAACTCACCAAACTGAGGCGGCTTTTCCTCCATGACAACCCGGCGCTGGCCATCCCCAACTCCATCCTGGGGCCGACATGGGGCGACGCTCATGGTCGGGACGAGAAAACTGCCGCGCGTCCCCGAGACATCCTGAACTTCTACTTCGCCCAGCGCCAGGGGGCGGCGGCGGGGACGCTGCGGGCGGTGAATGAGGTCAAGGTAATGTTGGTGGGCCGGGGCGGGGCGGGGAAGACGAGCCTGCGGCGGTTCTTCATGAGCGAACCGCACGACAAGACGGAGCCGGAGACGCCAGGCATCTCGCTGGACAGCTTCCGCTTGCACTGCGGGCAGGGGGAAATGACGGTGCGGCTATGGGATTTCGCGGGGCAGGAGATCACCCACGCGCTGCACCAGTTTTTCCTCACGGAGGGCTGTGTTTATGTGCTGGTGCTGGACCCGCGCTCGAACACGGAGATGCCCGATGCGGAGTATTGGCTGGGGTTGCTGAAACGCTATGCGGGCAGCGCGCCGGTGCTGGTGGCGCTGAACCGGCAGGATGCGCGGCAGGGTGGCTATGAGGTGGACCGCCGGGTGTTACAGGAGCGCTTTCCTTTCATCCACAGCTTTACCCTCACGGACTGCGCAAGCCGGGCGGGCTGTGCCGAGCTGCTGCAAAAGCTGGGCACGGCCGTGGAGTCACTCAAGGCCACGGAGCCACCGCACCTGAAGGTGCCGGAGGCCTGGCTGAAGGTGATGGAGGATTGCGCCGGGGAAGGTCGCGGGAAGCGGCAGCATTTGACGCTGGAGGAGTTTCGCGAAATCTGCGTGAGGCGCAGCGAGACGGACCCGGCGAAACAGGAGTCGCTGGCGCGGCTGCTTCACAAGCTGGGCGCGGTGCTGCATTTCGTGGATGAACCGCGCCTGCGGGATACGACGGTGCTGAATCCGCACTGGGTTACGGATGGCGTGTATCGCCTGCTGCGCTTCAAAGACCGCCCCGGCAGCGATGGCACGCTGACGCTGGCCGAGGCGCTGACGGCGCTGACGGGGAAGACGGAGGAGACGGCGCGCTTCCTCCTGAGGCTGATGGAGCGCTTTGAGATGTGTTTCCCGCTGGATGAAGCGGAGGGCGGCAAGCTGCCGACGCAGTGGCTGATCCCAGGTGCGCTGGGCGAGTTCCAACCCGAAGGCGTGACGGCGGACTGGCAGAAGCCCGGCAGCGTGCGGCTGCGCTACCTCTATAAGCCGCTGCCGGAAGGAGTGCTGCCACGCTTCATCGTGATGACGCACTTGCTGAGCGAAGGCAAGCCGCGCTGGCGCAACGGTGTGGTGCTGACCGATGGCCAGGCCGCCGCGCTGGTGCGCCGGGGCGAGGATCGCAACCATGTGGAGGTAACGGCCTTTGGACCAGAGGCACTGCGCTTGCGGCTGCTGGAGATCATTCAAGGGAACCTGGAGCGTATCCACGCCGACCTGCCCGACCCGAAACCGGTGGCGGAGGTAGAACTGGCGGGCTTGACGGGAATCTTCCGCCCAGTGGCCGATCTGGAAGCGGCGGAACTGGGCAAGCAGCAGGTGGCAGTGGCTACCCAGCAAGGCAGGGCACTGGTGGCACCGACACCCCAGTTGAACCAAACGTCCGAGCCAGCCTCCCGCGACATAGGCCGGGTGCCGCTGAATGCCTTCCTAAGTTATTCCCACGAAGACAAGAAGGCGAAGGCGATCTTCCAGCAGAACCTGACGGTGATGACGAAGAAGAAGTTCATCACGCAGTGGCATGATGGGTTGATCGAGCCGGGCATGCGCTGGCAGGAGGAGATCGAAGAGAACCTGGCAAAGATGGATGTCTTCGTGGGACTGCTGACGAATGCTTTCCTCGTCTCGGACTTCATTGAGAAGGTGGAACTGAAGGCCGCGCGGGAGAAGCTGGCTAAGGAGGAGAGGAATTTCCTGTTTGTGTTGATCCTCGTGGATGACATCAGCCTGGAAGGGCTGGATTTGGCGGAGTATCAAATCATGAGGCCCGGCGGAAAAGCCGTGCGCAAGCACCCGAGCCGGAAGGACGGTTTCAACATGGCGCAGAAGGAACTAGAGCAACTGCTCCTGAGACGCCAGGCATTAAAGCAGCGGCAGAAGCGTAACGAACCTACCGGCCGGCCGCCGGCCCCGCGGGCGCAAATGCTGGATGTGGAGGGCATCACCATCCTTGTGCCAGGAGACTACATCGCAGGTGCCAAACCCATAACCCACGACCAAGGCATCCACATCGGCGGCCATGGCACCAACTCCCAAGTCGGCCAGACGTTGACGAACTGCACGAACCTGATCCAACAGCAGGCACCGGGAGAGCGGAAGGACTTACTGGAGGAACTAGCGCAGCAGGTGCAGCAGCTCCTCCAGGCGCTGCCGGAGGAGAAGCAGGGCAAGGCCCCCAAGCTTGCGCAGAACTTGAAGGTGTTAGTGGAGCAAGCGACCAGCAGCGAGCCGGAGCGTGAATGGTATTCGCTCTCCGCCAAAGGGGTGTTAGAAGCTGCCAACTGGGTGAAGGAACTGTCCGGACCGATCGCCGAAACTATCAAGCACCTCGGACAGACGCTATGGCCGGACTTCTTGCTGCTAGCGGGCGCAAAGTAACTCCCAAGTAAAGGGGGCAGCCCTGGTAAGTGACAGCCGCCCGTTACTTCCGCCAGCACCTGGCTTTTATCTGCAACCGCCGACAGAAGCTCACTCGGCGTCGGCGCGCGCACGCCGATGCCATTGGAGCGCACGGACGGTGTCTCCTAAGGTGCCAGCGGCGAGGAAGCCCAGGCGCGCGGCCTCGGAGGAATGAAGGAGTTGCCAGGATTGCTCGACGGCGGCGAGCGCGCCGGAACAGTCGGCCCCGACTAAGGCGGCCCGCGCCACAGTCAGCCGGGCGGCGGCGGATTCCACGATGGCGTGCAACTTAGATAAGTCGCAGCCGCAGCGGGCACAGGTGGCGGTGGTCTGATCGGCCTTGTTACAGGCGGGACAGGGGATCGCCACAGCTTAGTCCTCGAGGTAGAAGAGCACGTCCGACAGTGAGTCGTTCCGGGCCGCCAGCGCGGGCCAGTCACCGTCCTTGATGGCGGTGGCGCTTTGGTGGATGAGTTCGCGGATTTCCTGGGCGTCCTCCGCGCTGACGGTTTTCTGGAGCAAGACTTCGCCGCGCTTGCGGAGGTCCTTGGCGGTGTTGAGTAACTGCTGAGTGTCGGCGACGGGTTGCTCTATCTCCTCCTCGGCGAGTAAGTCAGTGGCTAACTCCGGCGTTCCCTCGGCCGCATCGGGTCCGTAAGGGCCGACTAGCGTGGCGATGTTACGGCGGGCTTCGTCAAGGTTAATAACATGCTGGCCGTGGGTATCAAGAGTAATGGACTTGGCTAAGCCGGTGGCTTTCTCGGTGGCGGTTACTTTGAGCAGTCCGTTCAGGTCGAGGTCGAAGTGTATAATGATAGGGTTGCCGGAAGGCACCCGGCTGAGGCCCTCGACCAGGAAGTCACCGATAAAGATGTTTTGGTCCGGGAGGTCGCCTTCGCCCTGGTAGGCTTCCACCTTCACCTGGGCCTGGTTGTCATAAAGCGTGAAGACGATTTCGGACTTACTGGCGGGCAAGGGCGTGTTGCGCGGGATGATCGGCACACAAACGATTTCCTCGAGGCCGCGGCGGAAGCTCAGGGCGGTAGTGCTGTAAGTGTGGGGCGTGATGTCCACCAGGATGCTGTGGCGCTTCTCACCTGCGATGACGCCGGCTTGGATGGCCGCGCCCATAGCCACGATGAGGTCGGGGTTGATCTCGAAGCGCGGGTCCAGCCGGAGGCGTTCCTGGAGCAACCGATGCACCAGCGGCGTGCGGGTGGCACCGCCGACGAGCATGACTTTGTGGATGTCGCGCGGGCTAAGTTTGGCGTCGGCGAGTGACTGGTGGACGCAGGTGAGAGTCTTCTCCAACAGTGGCAGGATGAGGCGCTCATAGTCGTCGCGGGTTAGTTCCATCTCTAAGTGGTGTTGGCCGTCAAGATACTCCTCGCGGACGTTCACAAACGGTTCGTCCGAAAGTATACGTTTGGCGCGTTCCATAACTACCTGGAGACGGCGCAGGGTGCGGACATCCGGAGTTAGTTCCACACTGTGCTGGCGCTTGAATTCCTTTACCGCGTGGTCCACCAGCAACTGGTCAAAGTCATCGCCGCCCAGGTGAGTGTCGCCGTGGCTGGCTTTGACTTCGACGACGCCCTGTTCCATGACGACCACTGACACATCGAAGGTGCCGCCGCCCAAGTCATAGACGAGCATGGTTTCGCCCTCGGTCACGCCGGCACCGTAGGCCAGCGCGGCGGCGGTAGGTTCGTTGATGATGCGCACGACCTCCAGGCCCGCAAGGTCGCCAGCGGCCTGGGTGGCTTTGCGCTGGCGTTCGTTGAAGAAGGCGGGGACGGTGATGACGGCCTTGCGAACCGGTTGGCCCAACTGGCGCTCCGCCTCCTGCTTTAGTTCGCGCAGGATGAACGAGGAGACTTCCTCTGGCGAAAACTCCTGCTCGCCGAGCCGCACTTTGGCGTCCTCGCCCATCTTACGTTTGATGGACAGCACCGTGTGCTCCGGTGCGGCCACGAGTTGGTTCCGGGCGGCCTGGCCCACGATAAGTTTGCCGGACGGGTCGAGGCCGACGCACGAGGGCATGATAGGGTTGCCGTGAATGGGCAGCACCTCGACCTTGCCGTCGCGGAGGACGGAGAGTTCGGAGTTAGTGGTGCCGAGGTCAATACCGACGATGAGTTCGTTCATAGAAGAAGAGAGTAAGGGAGCGTGAAGTTATGGCTAGCGGCTGACTTTCACTTGGGCGGGGCGCAACAGTTCGCCGTGGCGGTGATAGCCGGCGGCTAACTCTTCCAGGACGGTTTGCGGCGGACGTGTGGCGTCCGGTTCGGCGGCGACCGCGGTCATCACGGCAGGATCAAAGGCTAGTCCCCGCGTGTCAATGCGGGTGACGCCTTCTTTCTTGAGCAACTCTTCGAGATGGCTCACGAGGATGTTGAAGCCTTGGCGCTGCGTCTCCCAGGCCTTGCGCCACAGAGTAGCGTCGCCATGCCACCACGGTCCTTTTGCCGGCGGCGCTTGAAACGCCCGGGCAATGCGGTGCATCCGGTCTAGTAACTCCACCATTATCAGGCAATGCGGGCGGGCCATCCGGCCTTCCTTGGGCTGCGCGGCGGCTAGCGTGGCGACGGTTTCGCGCAGTGGCGCGAGAGTGCCCTCGAAGCGCGCCAGTGTGTCGCCCCATTGGCTGATGGCTTCGGCGGAGCGGCGATTAGCCTTGCGCGCCTCGGCATTGGCGGCGGCGAGTTGTTGGTGAAAGTCGTATAGGTCGGGTGCTTCGGGGGGCAACCCCTCAGCTATGTCTGTCGCGGGAATTTCATCGAGGCCGGCGAGCCAGTCTTCGAAATCTTGGCGGAGGCTACCCTTCCAGTCGGACAGTTCGGCGGCAGAGTCGTCCGGGAGGTCTCCGGCGTCGTCGGACGCGCTGCCGGACATGTCGGACGGGTCGGACGGGTCGGCCGTTGGCGCTGGCGCGGCAGGAGCAGCCTGGCCCCACGTGAGCGGTGGGACTGGAGCGGGACAGTCTGGGTTTAAGTCTTCGAACATGCGCGTAAGAATTCTTTCATAGCCTCAAAGGGCAGCGGTGCCGGCCGGGCACCATGCTGTAGGTGCCGGAGAAAAACGTCCAGCGGCGAGTCACCGGGGCAGGTGGTATCGAACAACTCGCACCGGTGGCGGCTGGGTTCGTCTTTGATCTTCTCATAAGCCCCGACGAGGGCTTGGAACCGGACGGGATTGGTCTCCGGCGTGGCGTCCTTGACGGCTTCGAGGTAGGCCCGGCGGATGCGTTGATCGTCGGCGTCACGGGGCACGCCGAGCACGAGGTAGGGGTTCATGTTAGAGCAGGTTGAACTGGTTCGGATCAGGCGGCGGTGGTGGCGGAGCGGGCAACGACTTGGGCGGGGCCGGCTTCAGTGGCGACAGCATCAACAATCCCTTTCGCGCGGCTTCTATCACTGGGTCTAACATAGCATCCGGCTTGCCCTTGGGCCGACGCTTCCTCGGGTTGCGTAACTCCGGTTCCGAGGCGTTGAGCAGCATCTCCATGAGAATCTCGATCTGTTCCAGGTCCTTCGGCGAGTTACCGGGGAAGGGCTTGCCGAAATCAGGCGGCCCTTCGTCAAAGTCCTCCGGTTCATCGAAGTCCGGCCCCAGCGGCCCCAGCGGGGGCAACGGCGGCTGATCGAGCAGCTTCAACATCTTCCGGACTCTTTGGGTGGTGTGATCGTCGCGGCGGCGCACGGCTTCTTCCAGGATGGATTCCAGCTTAGCGTGGGCCTGGGGCGAGGCCTCCAACCACGAGGTCCTGAGCGTATGCTCGTAAAGGCGGAAGAGAGGATCCTGCGGGTCGTCGCGCAGCACCTTCTTCACGAAGAGCAGCAAGGCACTCTCGTGCGGGCTTTCATACACGAGCTTGTTGTCGGGTATCTCGATCAGTTGGCGGGCTTCCTCCCGCGTGAAGGGGGCTTTGGCGGCAGCCTTAACGTAACTACGCAGCCATCCCTCCTCCGCCCGCAGATCAAGCTTCTCGGCCGCGTTGATCCAGAACTGTAGCAACCGCCGCAGGAGCACGGCGCGCGCGGCCGAGGGCGAGTTCTTCAGTGCCGTCCGCAATTCGTCGAGGAACGGCGAGGCGCTGCGCCGGTCCAGCACGCAGGCACGGTGGGCGAGATGGGCGAACAGCGCGAACGCCGCCGGGAAAGGGCTGCGAGTGCGGGCTTCCGACAGTTGAACCTCGCCGGCGGCGGCGTCGCCGTAGAGCCGCTCCAGCAGGCCGTGATGCAGCCGGGCGGTCCACCGGTTGCGCTGGAAATCGTCCGGGTGATCAGTCAGAAATTCCTCCGTTTCGGCCAGCGCCTGACGGCCCTTCTCGACTCGGTGTTGCTGGAAATACTGTCGGGCAAGCTGGTGCCGGGCGGTTACGATCAACTCCGGAATCGCCGGGTCAATGCGGTCTATCTGGCGCGCGCGTTTGAGGAAATCGAGGCCCTTCACGAACGCCTTGCGGTCAAGGCAGCGCCGGGCGGCTTCGAGTAACACCGGCTTCTCCTCCGGGAAGCGTTCACTCATCTCGTCCAGCAGGCGGTTGCGCTCGGAGATCTTAGCCAGCTTGCCATAGACGGCGACCAGCGTGAGGTGGGCCGGGAGATTGTTAGGATCCAGGGCGATGGCTTTCTGCAGACACTTGAGAGCGCCATCAGGATCGCGCAGTGAGTCTGTTCGTGCCCTGAATAGACCGAACGACGATCCCGGCTGGGCCAAGTGTTCACCGAGCCAGCCGTAACCAATGGAGGCGCGGCGTGGGTTGGGTTGGTGCAGGCGATCAAGGAGGCGAAGGTAGCCCTCCCAGTCGGAGCGCAGGGTCATTGAGTCGCCGCCGCGAGCATAAGTCAGCGCGAACAGGCGCAGCGAGAGCATCTCCTCCACGCCATTCTTAGCTGCGCGCCGGCTCTGCAAGTTGTCGAAAAAGCGCAGGTATTCGCGGCTATCGGCTTCCGACATGCTGTGCGCCGCCCGGAAGTAGAACTCCGTCAGCGCGCCCAGCCAATCGCCACTCTCCGTGGGGAACTGGGCGACTGTGTCGCGCACTGAGCGGTAGGATTCAGTGTGGCGACCTGCCTTCCAATGCTGCTCGGCGCGCAAGAGAACCCGCCCCGCGCTGGCGTAACCGGCCAGCCGGCACGCGGCGTCCAACACCGGTTCGGGAATTGGTTGCCCCTGCTTTGCCAGCGGCATCCGACCGGCCAGCAACAGGTAAGTCTGACTCGCTTTCGCAGTTACCGAATTCGGCGGCAGCCCGGCAAAGCAACGGGCCGCGCGCGCAGTGTCACCACCGTGAAACGCCATGACTCCCTTGAGAAACACAGTCCAATGGCTGAAGGCCGAACGGTGCGAGATAGACCGGAGCGCCTCCGTGGCGCGTTCCCACTGTTGCATCGAGATGGCCAGCAGCGCGTCGTGGACCGCGCGCACTTCGGCGGCTAACCGGACGCAGGCGGGATCCGTGGCGTCCGGCACGTCCTGGAAAGCCAGGATAGTCTGGTCGGCGAGGCTGCACCGCTCGCTGGCCGGCAACTGTAGGCTGGCCTCACACAGTGCCGCCACACAGCGTGGGAGGATATCCGTATGCTTGCCAGTCTTACCGGCCATTTCCAGTTCCACCGCGCGCAACTGTTCAGCGGGCGCGATGGTAGCGAGGTAAGCCAGGATAGGTTGGGCGTCGGCCACCAGCCCCTTGGCCATCAACTCGCGGACGAGTCCGAGATTGGCCTGGATGAGCAGCGACAGGTAACGGACGCGGTCGAGCTTGACGAGTGGCTTGAGTTCATCGCGCGCCTTGCGCCATTTCGCCTGGGCAAGGAACTCCCGCGCCCGTTGTTCAGCGGCAACAACGGACGAGGTCAGGGCGATGGGCAATTTGCCCGGTGGCGGCGTGGCCATGCGAGGCAAATTGAAGTCGCTCGCAGGCCAAAAGCCAAGCCCGTTCTTGTCGAGACTTCGCGGCCCCTCATCACCCAACTTGTAACAGGTCCGTTGTCCTACGTCGGCCATTCGCGGTTAGGTTCGGCCGGGCAGCGCGGGCTTCCGCCTGTTTCTGAAAAATTTAGACTTGCGCCGGCGGCGCCGCTTCTCTCTGCTCTGTCGCGGCCAGCGCGACTTTGTTCGCCACGTCCATAACTCATGTCTTGGAACCAGCTTTTTCGGAAGAAGACGTTGAGCCAGCTTCTGGCTGACACAACGGACCCCCAACGCCAACTGCGGCGCACGCTCGGCCCGGTGCAACTCACGTTGCTGGGCGTCGGCGCCATCGTGGGCGCGGGGATTTTCTCCACCGTCGGCACGGCGGCCGCAGGCGGCGCAGGCCATGTCGGGGCAGGGCCGGCACTGGCGATCTCGTTTGTGCTGGTAGCGGTGGCCTGCGGGTTTGCGGCACTGTGCTACGCGGAGTTCGCCGCGATGGTGCCGGTGGCTGGCTCGGCTTACACCTATGCCTATGCCACGCTGGGGCAACTAGCGGCGTGGCTGATTGGCTGGGATCTAGTGCTGGAATACGCGGTGAGCAACGCGGCAGTCGCCATCTCGTGGTCGGCTTACTTCCAGGAATTGCTGCGCGGTTTCGGCTTGGCGCTGCCGCAGTGGCTCGGCACTGATTACCGGTCGGCATTCCAGGCGGCGGGCGAGGTGGCCAAAGCCCAAGGCGCAAACCTTGACCTCAGTACGCTGGGCACCGTCGTCTTGCGCGATGCGGCGGCGTGGGGCGCCGCGCCGCGGTGGCTGGGCATCCCGTTGATTTTCAACCTACCTGCGTTCGGGATTGTGGCGGTGGTAACGTGGATAGTGCTTATCGGCATCCGGGAGACGGCGCGGATCAACACCGTGCTGGCGGTCGCCAAGCTCGTCGTCATCGCGTTCTTCCTAGTCTTGGGCGCCCTGTATGTCCGGCCGGAGAACTGGACGCCGTTCGCCCCCAACGGCCTCAAGGGCATCACCAGCGCGGCGGCGATCATCTTCTTCGCCTACATCGGTTTTGACGCTGTCTCGACGGCGGCCGAGGAGGCGCGCAACCCGCAGCGCGACATGCCCATTGGCATCCTCGCCAGCCTCGGGATTTGCACCGTCATTTACATCGCGGTGGCGGTGGTGCTGACGGGCCTGGTGAAGTGGGACAAGCTGGCCAACGCCGAGCCGCTGGCCTATGCGTTTTCCTCGCTGGGTTTGAACTGGGTGGCGGGCATCATCGCGCTGGGCGCGGTGCTGGCCACTACGTCGGCACTTATTCCCTACCAGATCGGCCAGCCGCGCATCCTCTTCGCCATGGGCCGCGACGGGCTGTTGCCGGCGTGGACGGCGAAGGTGCATCCGCGTTTTCGCACGCCGCACACCACGACGCTGCTGACCGGGTTTTTCGTGGCCGTGTTCTCTTCCTTGGCGAACATCAATGAACTGGTGGAACTTACTAACATCGGCACACTCTTCGCCTTTGCGCTGGTGGCGGCGGGCATCATCATACTACGGCGCACAGATCCGGAACGGCCGCGGCCATTTCGGGTACCGCTGGTGCCATGGGTGCCGCTCGGTGCCATTCTCTGTTCGGGCTACCTGATGAGTGAGTTGCCGTGGGTGACGTGGGTCCGGTTCTTCGTCTGGATGGCGATCGGGCTGGTGCTCTATTTCGGCTACGGCGCGCGGCAAAGCCGGAAGAAGAAAACCCCATTGTAAGCGCACTGTTGCCGACGGGTGGGACGTGCCGGGAGCCGCAGTCTAAGAACTCCTGACCCGTAGCTTTGTCTGGAATGGACGCGAGGAATTGGCGTGAGACCCCTTACCCACATCCCTCTCCCCCTCGGACGAGGAGAGAGGCCGATTAGTGTCGGGGTGCCCGCCAGTGGCGATCCGTGCTGACGACGCCTTCAACCAGACCTCCCCAAGGGTGAGAGCCGCTAAGCCACCAAGCCAGTCGCCGGACATAGCTCAAAGCGTGAGTGTGGAGTTAGGCGTGCTTTGTGAAGTCAGGTTCGCCTGGCAATGCGTCGCGCCAATTTGCTGGAGCCGGGTCTGGATGACGTGCAGCGCCAGATCCGGCGTGTTACACTGGCGGCTAAGATGGCCCAAGTAGAGATGGCGCAGCGTGTCAGACATGATCACTTGGGCGCAATCTGCTGCGGCTTCGTTGGATAGGTGCCCCTGGCGACCAAGGATGCGCTGCTTCAAACTCCACGGGCGATGCGGACAATTCTGTAGCATCTTTACGTCGTAATTGGTTTCCAACACTAAGGCGTGGGCGGGCCGCACGCGTTCCGTCACCAGCTTCGTGACGTGGCCCAAATCCGTCAGGAACCCGACGTTGCCCGCCACGGTGCGCAGCAGGTAGCCGACCGGTTCCTGCGCGTCGTGCGGAATGCTGAAGGTGTCCACCGTGATGTCGCCGATGTCAAAGCTGACGCCGGTGGCGAAGATGTTCCAGCGAAACTCGGTCTTGGTTGTCCACGCGATGGCGTCCTTGGTCGGGCGGTTGCAGTAAACCGGAATGCCCAGCTTATCCGCCAAGCCGGTAAGTCCCTGGATGTGGTCGGTGTGTTCGTGGGTGATAAGAATGGCGGTCAGGCTCTCCGGCGACCGGCCCAGCGTGGCCAGGCGCAGGCGGAGTTGGCGACCGCTGAAGCCAGCGTCCACGAGTACGCGGGTATCGTCGGTTTCCAGCAAGGCAGCATTGCCGCCGGAACCACTGCCAAGAATAGTAAGTCGGACGGCCATGCGGGACGGTAGAGACAAGCCGCTGGGTAAGCAATGGATTTCTACCGCGAACCCACGCCGCACCGCGACGAGCGGAACTTGAACGAGCGCGGCGGCTCGGAGCAAGGCCCCACTGGTCGTCTTGGATCGGTTGCCGCAGAGGTCTGGCGCACCGCCTGCCAAGCGCCGGTGCTCTGCGGCTGGGAAAGAACTCACACGGTGGCGCGCGCGAACAAGGCAGTATGCAATCGCGGGGCCGGAGCGCCGCAGAAGGCACCTGTGTGGCATCGGGCGGAGTTCTGGAGTGCTTGGCCGTTTCCCGGTAGAACGAGTCGCCCCTCGGCATCCGGGGCAAGTCTGCTTGCCCGCGAGGCGTGGACATGGTTTGCTACAGGCGTGAGCAACGTACGGCAAGACCTTCGTCGGTGGCTGATTCTCGTTCCGCTGACCGTGTCGGTGGCGGCGGGTTTGCGGGCAGAGTTAGTGAACCGGGAGCTTATTATCCACGATGGCGGGCAGCGCCGGCCCTTCGAGCTGGCGCTGGACGAGTTATGGCTCGATGGCACGGGCACGCCGCTTTGGAGGTTTGCGCCCACAGCCACTGGCGAAGCGTTATGCACCCTGGCCCGTGCCCGCCAGCGATTACAGACCAATACCGTCAGTCTGGTGCTCTATGAGGCGGGCACCGCACGAAATGAGTTCACTCGGCGACTGCTCACGCGGGATGTGCTGGTTCGTCTTAGTCCCGGCTCTGACTTGGAGCGCGTGGCCGCGGGTGCCCGGATGGCTACCCTTCGCAAGTTACCCCTCTCTCCAGGATGGGCCGTCGCCTGTTCGCCCGAACCGGACGGCGCGCTGGCTTTGGCCCCAGCCTTGCGCGGGCAAGCCGGAGTGCTTTCGGCGGAGCCACAACTAAGACGGTTGCACCACAAGAAACTTCTTCCGAACGATGCCTGGTTCCCTTCGCAATGGCATCTTCGCAATGTGGGCCAGAGCGGCGGAACCTTCGGCATGGATATCAACGTAGTCACGGTCTGGGATGCCTGGCGCGGCAGCGGAGTTACCATCGGCGTTGTGGATGGCGGCGTGCAGGCCGCGCATCCGGATCTAGCACCGAACTTCGATGCCGACTTGAGCGTGAACTTCAACGCCAGCACCTTCGATCCCGTTCGGGACACGCACGGCACGCCCGTGGCAGGTATCATCGGAGCGCGCGGCAACAACGGCCTCGGCGTGGCGGGCGTGGCTTTCGAGGCACGCCTCGCGGACCTACGCTTGATTGCTGATGCAGAGACGGATGAACAGGATGCCGCCGCGATGCTACATCGCAACGACGCCCTGGCCGTGAAGAATAACAGTTGGGGAGCATACGATGGCGATGGTCGGCTGGAAGGTCCGGGACCGCTGATGACCGACGCCCTGGCGCAAGGCACAACGTCGGGACGCGGTGGGCAGGGGGTGATCTATACTTTCGCCGCCGGCAATGGCAAGACTTATGGCGAGAACGCCAATTACGATGGCTTTGCCAATTCCGTCCGGGTGATCGCCGTGGGTGCCCTGAACGACCAGGGGCTGGCCGCAAGCTATAGTGAGCCAGGCGCCTGCGTGGCGGTGGTCGCGCCCTCTCGGGGAGGTTCCTCGACGTGCTCGGACCGACCGGGCATCACCACCACCGACCTGCTGGGCTACAACGGTCGCAACCCCGGCGGTTCCTGCGAGCCGTGGGACCGCGACTACACCTCAACCTTCGGCGGAACCTCGGCCGCGACTCCGATCGTCTCCGGCGTGGCGGCGCTGCTGCTCCAGGCCAACCCAGCTCTCGGCTGGCGCGACGTGAAGGAGATACTAATGCGCTCGGCCACCAAGGTAGTTGTCACTGACGCCGACTGGCAGACCAATCGCGCCGGTCTCGCGCACCATCACCAATACGGTGCTGGGCTGGTCAACGCCGGAGCCGCGCTGTTGCTCGCCAACCAATGGCTGAATCTTGGCCAGATGCAAGTGGTGACGCTGTTAGCCACGAACCTGAACCGGCCCGTGCCGGACAATAGCCCGCCCGGGGTTTCGGTGAGTTTCACGGTGACAAACCAGGGATTCCGCGTCGAACACGCGGCCCTTACGGTGACGCTGCCACACACGAAGCATGGCGACTTAGCCATCAACCTTACCTCATCCTGTGGCACGACGAGCCGCCTGGCTGAACCCCATAACTCCAGCGGCGTAGGGTACTACGACTGGACACTGACCTCGGTTCGGCACTGGGGCGAACCGGCGGCAGGAACCTGGACCGTGAACCTAGCGGACTTGGTGCCTTCTAACACGGGGACTTTGCAGGAGCTACAACTCACGCTTTACGGTTCCGTGCCCTCAGCGCGGTTGTCAGCCGAGTGGGTGGATGGCAATTTTCGAGTTACCCTCCACGCCGCCGCGCCCGGCTGGAGTTATGCCTTGGAGACTTCGTCGAGCCTGACAGCCTGGAGTCAAGTTGCCGTGCTGAACCCTGGCCCGGACGGCAACGCGAGTTACACCTACGCCGGTTCGGCGACGGGGCTGAAATTCTACCGCGCCCGGCATCTGCCTTGAGGGCGAGATACTGATTTGTCCAAGAGGGTTGGCTTGGCCGGATTCGTGGCCCATGAACATTAGAACGGCAAGCGTTTTTGCGACGGGAGTAAAGGGCACAAAACCTGATTTACACCCCCAGCCGGCGACCCGGCGAATTTGCTCGCCTGCCCCGTTTGCTCCTGCAATCAAACCCCCAACTCGTTTCACACTATGACTCCAACAACAGAGTTTGTCGTTACCGCACCGCCAGTCTCCTTGCCAGCGCCGCACTGTTCCCGGCCGCCAGCAGCCATGTCCAAACCGGCCAGACCGTGCCCTGGGCGGGCGGCGACCGTAGGGCAGACATTCCTGTCTGCCGGTTCAGCGGGCTTTCCAGCCCGGTGTTCCTGGGGCCATGCGCCAACCCTACGCCGTTAACAGAAACGGGCGACTGGAAAGTCGCCTGCACCGGCAGACAAGAATGTCTGCCCTATGCCCCCCGGCCGGGGAGTGAGAGAAAATTCTTCTAAGCCCGAACTCCGAAATTGCATGGCCGCAAAAGAACACATAGAGCGCAAAGAGAGGAGCCGGGAAGTCATTTTAGCGGGAAATAATCAGACGGTACTTCTCGTTTCAGGAACCGCCCGTCTGTCTTTGTGTTCTTTGCGTTCTTTGCGTTCTTTCGCGGCCAACTTCGGTTTTCGGGCTAAGCGGAGTTTCCCCTTGTTTTGTTGCCTGGGTATATGCGTAGAGCAGATACCACTCGTAATAAATACCACCACTCCCCAATCCATACTCAGCGAGCTCGCCCAAATCCAGCGCTTGGACCGAGGACCCCTCAGCGTCATCCGCCAAGGCCCGCAAGGGCACTATTGCAATCACCAGTGTTACGAAAACGGCTGGAATGTTTCCCACTATGTTCCCGGGGAACAGGTCACCGAGCTCAAGGAAGCCATCGCGGCCTACCATCGCTTCCAGGAACTGGTGGAACAATAGGTTCAGTTCCTGGTGGAAAAGACGCAGACCGAGCGGTCGGCAGGCTTAAAATAGCTCCCACGCCCCAACTCCTCCTGGCCCAAGCAGAGGAAATCCAGCAGTTGATGCGCCGCTTCGAGGCCCAGGAATCCAACGGCGTGGCGGTCCAGCAATTGGAAGTGCTGGTGCGCACCGCCATCTTCAAGCCGGCCAGCGCGTTGGTGGAAGCTTTACTCCAAGGGGCGGCCTACCAACCCAAGCCAGGGCAGGGGTACACGGACCTCCGCGCCAACCATTGCGTCCTCGGCGTTGAAGCGGGTGGCCCGGTAGTTTGGTTGCGGCTTGGCCGTGCTATGTCTCTGCGTTAACTGCGGCCCACTTCTACTGCATAGCTACGGCTTAACCCGGAGCTCGCCGGCAGCGTGTTGCAGATGCGATGCCGGAGGTCCATCGGGTAGAAGCCATTGCTGATGTTGCCGAGGCTGCCTTTCTGCTTCAGTTCGACCAATGCCGCCACGCCCTCGGTCAGCGCCCATTCGGTATAGCTGCGAGGTTGGTATGCAAAGTCGTGACGGTGGATAAGGTCGAAGTAATCAGTGCCCAGGCGGCGCGCACTTCCTTCGAGCTAGGCTCGAGTGCGAGTGCGGGAGTAATCCAGCGGGTTCTCACCGCAGCCGCCGCGGCTCGCACGGTAACTACTAAATTCAATGGCAGTGGCCCGTGGGGAGCCTGATACACGGCACCTGCCGCAACTCGTGGCCAGGCCCCGTCCTTGACCCGGCCCGGGGCGGGGAAGCCCGGGCTACCGCTTCTCGCTGGTGTGGCGCTGGAGCCACTCGTTGTCGCCGCTGGCCGACCTGGGATAGGCCGAGCCAATAAAACTGCCGGTGGTCGTCACCCGCAGCTTGGTGCTGGGATAGAGCCACTTGTGGATTTCGGAATGGCCGTCCGCAAATGAAAAGCCGGCCGCCCCGTTGTGATACGAGGCGGGTAGGTCGGCCCAATTCCCGGCGGTGGCAACGATCGTATTCGGTATCGAAGTCCAGAAATAGCCATCATTGACGCTATCAGGGTGCTCGTCGAGAGTCACGTAGATGTTGGCTGGGTTCTTGAAGTCGGACAATCGGTTGAACTGCTGGTAGCCGGGCGAATCCGACTCGCCGCTGCTGGTCATGCCGACACAGCCATTCATAGTCATGCTGCGAACGCGGGCGGTCCAGCCGGCCTGCTTCTGTACGATGCTGAGGTAGCGGTCGGCGGGACACTGGTAGATTCGGTAGTTGAGTGTGTATCTACCGAGCAGCGAGGTGGCTATGAAGGTGACATTCGTGTTGTCCTGACTTAAGTCCCAACTCATGTTGTTGTTGACCCAGTTCCCGCTGTTTGCCCAAGGCTTGTTGAAGGCACAGCGGTCCCCGTTATCCCCGGCATAAAGCAGCCAGCCCAACGCCAGTTGCTTGGTGTTGCTCATGCACATCGTGGCCTGGGCCTTAATCTTCGCCAGCCTTAGCGCCGGGAGCAACAGTGCCGCGAGAATGGCAATGATGGCGATGACTACCAGCAGTTCGATGAGAGTGAACGCTCCATTCCGCCTTGGCGTCCGCACCCGCTTGCATCGTGGGGCCAGACCGGCGGCTCCGACCTGAACCAATCTCTTCATTTTCATAGGCTTCTTTCAAGAAAGAAGCCGGGGGATTGCTCCCCCGGCCTTTGAATTTTCAGATCATTAGCGGATCAGGGTCCGTTATTGGACTTCGAGCCGATAGAACCGACTCGCCGGGTAGGGCGTAACGGTATCGGTGAAGGTCTTATTGCCACCACCGGCTGTTCCGGCTTCGATGCGGGACCAGGTTGCATCCGTTAGGTTGTTCTTGTAGGTCAGCCAGTAGGTGTACCCGGCCGTGGTCGGAACATTGCTGAACGTCGGCACCCCGCCAGTCGCGATGCTGAAGTTTGATGCCGGCAGCACAGGCACCGGCGGGGTCACCGGAACGACCGTCACGGTGCCAGTCCCAGTAAAGACTCCACCCGGATTCAAGTGGCCAACACCGAACGTGCCCGCGCCTTGTGCCACGCCCCCAATGGATACGCTGGCGACTCGCTGATCACCCGCGTATCCGAGGTTAACCGTCACTCCGGTGTCGATCGCCAGAGGTCCGGTAAAAGTACTGAGCTTGTAAAGCGCCAGCGTGCCGGGGCCGCCCGTGGACATCGCGTGGAGCCCGCCGTCAGGTGTGGCCCCCAGGTCGGGATCGTGTTCGAGGGCCTGATTGATGCCGCAGCTATTCGTGGCAACGTCAATCTTGGCTCCGCCAAGCCCGACATACGCATGACTCAGGTTGCCCATGAGGTTCGTGCAGCCTTCTTTAATGGCACCCGCATCCAGAATCGGATCGGAGAGGTCGCTTTGCGTGGCTCGGAGAATGCCGCCATTGAACCGGAACACGGCCGAACCATTGGGCGGAGCGACGGGAGTGTCCCAAGCGCCGTTCATATTGTATATGCTAGGCACTAACAGGATGCCGCCGTTTAGATCGTACTCGGCGGTGCTCGCGCCAGTGCCGCCCCAGTAGTCGGGCTTGCCACCTAGGATGATCCCGGGCCCCGAGCAACACCCCCACCCCGCGCCATCGGGCTTGCTCTTGACGAGCCCGCCATTCTGAACGAACGTGCCGACATCGCCACCTCGAATGGCGACGCCGAATATGGCCGACGACCAGTCGAGCGTGGCGCTGTCGTTGACCGTCACCGTACCGACGACGTCCATAACGGGCCAGTCATTGGCAACGGTCCACGACCCAGTGCCGCTCAACTCGATTCCGCTTACCTGGTGGAAGGTCCACGCATTGGGGGGTTGGTATGTGACCTGCGTCGGGCCTTTGATGTTCAGCACTCCAGAGCCACTCTTGTACAGGCCGTTTGCCGTCGCGT
>CAINDV010000509.1 GCA_903847485.1 uncultured Verrucomicrobiota bacterium | reverse complement strand
GGTGGTAGGTGTCGAGGCCGACGTCTTCGAGGTCGTTGTGCTTGCCGCCGGCGCGGATGCACTTCTGGGTGTCGGCGGCGCGGCCGGGCGGGTAGGGGCAGCGCGTCTGGCCGAGGAAGATGGGCACGAACTGGTTCATGCCGGCGTTGGTGAAGAGCAGGTTCGGCGAGTCCGGCATCAGCGAGGACGACGGAACAATGGTGTGCTGCTTCGACTTGAAGAAGTCGAGGAACGACTGGCGGATTTGCGTGCTGGTCATGGAAATGGCGCTAGGGACGTTGAATTGTTGTTGCCGTTGCCAACCCGGCCGGAGCGGCGTCGCGGCTGGAAACGGGCCGGAGCATAGGCGAAGGCGCGGGGGGTGTCGAGGCTCAGACATCCTGACCCGAGGAATTGGCGTGGGCCGCCCGGTGAGGGCACCGGGCCTACAGAACCGCGCCTTTGCTGCAGGCCGGGTCCCCTGACCCGGCGATGTTGGACTCATCTCGTTTCCTTGCCGGTTTGGGATTCGTGCTCACGGCTCAGGAGTTCTGAGGCTGGGGTGGGGGAAGTCCGAAGTGCGAAGTCCGAAGTGCGAAGTTTCAAATCCAAAAATCGAAATCCGAAATCCGAAGAAGGTTCACCGACCATGCCGCGCTTCCAATCGAACCTGCCAGCCGGCTTCGTTCGTGAGTAGTTCCCCCGTTTTGCACGTCGGACTTCGGACTTCGGACTTCAAACTCCACGTTCCACACTCCGCGTTTCAATCGCCTTGGACAAGTCGGCGGATTTCGTCCACGGCCGGGGCCAACCCCTGTTGCGCCTGTGCGGAAAGTCCCTCGCCGAAGTTGAAGTCGTCCGCCGGAATCGCCAGCAGCCAACCTGCCGGGACGTGGCCAAAAAGCTCCCGCGCCAGTGCCAGCAGGTGCTCAGGACTCGACGTGTGTGCCATGAGTTGCACCGAATCAGCCGGCGTCAGGCGCGCCAGCTTGGGCGTCGTCACCGCGTGAGCGGCAGCGTCCACGAAGACGACCGTTTGCACCCGCGAGATGGGATCGGCGAGTTCTGGTGTGAGTTGGTGACAGACGAGCGTTCGCACGCCGGACAAGCCCAGCGCCGCCACAGCCTCGGCAACCTGCGGCCCCACGCCATCGTCTCGCCGTAGCGTGTTGCCGTAGCCGATGACGAGCAGGCCGCCCGCGCCGAGCTTGGGATCGCACTCGTTCACGGCGCGGAAGCTAAGGCTTCCCCGCAGCCAAGGCCAGCACCCAGAATGGCCGGACGCTCCCTGCGTTGACCCGTAATGGCCGCCGCAGACGGCTGCCCCACTACTCGGGGGCGGTGCCTGGACCCGCTGGCTTCCGGCTCACCACCACGCCGGTGAAGCGCCAGCGCTCCAGGAACGCTTCGCGCGAGATCCGGGTCAGCCCGGAAAGCGGGTCGCCGAAAACGACCTCGCCGTCTGTGACCTCCAGCACGGTGACAAAGTGATCCGCCAAAGTTGTAAAGCGCACGACTGCCAGTGTCAGGCCGGCGGTCTTCAGCTCCTCCAGGCTGCGGAACGCCCGGTAATCAGCCACCAAGCCCGCGCGGCGATACTCACGATTCAGCGTGGCCGCGAACACATCCGGCGCGGTGCCGCCAAGGGAACTCGTGCGGGTGCGGATGGCGAGCGGACCTTCCTCGGCGGGCAATCCGAGCCGGCGCAGCGCGGTGACCGCGGCGGCGGGGCCGCAAGTGTAACCCGTGCCTTGCCGAAAAATGCCCTCGCTGTCCACATGTGTTTGCAAACCGGCCAGCTCCCGTTGGTTGAAAAGCGGCGCCAGGAAAAACGTGACCGTGACGCCCACGATCACGACCAGCAGCGCCCTTACGGCCACGCGCTGCCGGCGCTGGGGCAACCGGCTCAGCGGTGCGCTAAGGAGCATCGTGGCAGCTAAACCGCACGCCACAGACGCGTTGCGGCCGACGATCAGCCACGCGAACGGCGGCAGGGAGAGCAGGGTCGGGAAAAAGTTGGCCGCCGCAAACGAGAGCACGACGGAGAGCGGGAGGACGTAGCCTACAAGCCAGCACCGCCCGCGCAGCCGGGCCAACCCGCAGCCCAGTCCGACACCCGCCAGCGTCACGACTAACGCAACCATCGCTTCCCAAACAGGTTCCAAATTCATAGGGGGCAATCCTTTCAACGCCTGGTCGCAAGTTCGACCGCACTGGCAGGCGCGTGTCACGCCCGGCTCCGCAGTCTCAGAACTCCTGACCCTAGGAATTGGCGTGGTCCGCCCGGTGGGGGCACTGGGCCTACAGCACCGCGCCCTTGCTGTAGGCCGGGTCCCCTAATACCATTTGCGCCTCGTGATTGCACCGTATTCAGCCTTGGCATGATGCACTTGCGAGGCGCAAATGGTATAACCCGGCGCACTTGGACTCAACTCGTTTCCTCGCCGGTCGAGAATTCGTGCTTACGGCTCAGGAGTTCTGAGTCTGGCGCTAAGCACCGAGGTCGGCCCCAGCAATTCTCGTGATGCCTTGGCAACCCCCGCCGGGTGAGGGCACCCGGCCTACGAGAAGGCAGCACCCGGCTTGCAAGAAGTCGGTTTGGTGGGGGTTGTAGGCCGGGCTTCCTGACCCGGCGGAGGGTGACAAGGCCATGTTGAGAATGGCTGGGTCGGCCCGGCGTGAACCATGGCTCTGGGCGGAATGGCGGTCAGACGCCTTCGCCTCAAGCCCAGCACGGCTCGGCAGGAAGCCCTCGCCCTACCGGAACTCGGGTTTTGAGATCGCCTTTCGGAGTTCGGGCTTACTTCGCCCGATTGGCACCGGGGTTCTGCGTGCGAATGGAGAAGAAGCTCCCGCTGGCGGTGATGAAGAGTGTGCGGTGGTCCTTGCCGCCGAAGCTCACGTTCGCGGTCCACCGCTCTGGCACGTCAATGTGTGCAACCTTCTTTCCGGTCGGATCAAACACCGTGACGCCCTGGCCGGTGAGATAGAGATTGCCGGCAGCATCGAGCGTCATCCCGTCGGAGCCGAGTTCGCAGCGCAGGCGTTTGTTCGTCAGCGTGCCGTCGGGTTGAATGTCGTAGGCGTAGGTCTTGCCGGCTTTGATATCGGCCACGAAGAGCGTGCGCCCATCGGGCGTGCCTATGATGCCGTTGGGTTGGAGAAGGTCGGTGGTCACGCGCTTGAGCGTCCGGCGGTCGGCGGAGAGATAATAGACATGCTCGCCGTCCTGCGGGCGTTGGGGATAGTCCCACCACGGGCGTTTGTAGAAGGGATCGGTGAAGTAGAGCGCGCCGTTGGGCAGCGGGAAAACGTCGTTGGGACCATTGAGCGACTGGCCGTTGAAGGCATTGGTGAGGACGATGTGCTGGCCGTCGGGGGCGATGGACCACAGCGCCGTCTTCTCGTCGGCGCAGGCGAGCAGGTTGCCGTGGGCATCGAAGTGCATGCCGTTGGCGCGGCCGGCGGGCTGGAGGAAGGTGGAAAGTTTGCCGTCCACGCTCCACTTGAGGATGCGGTTGTTCGGCTGGTCGGTGAAGAAGACGTTGCCGTCTTTGTCGCACGTCGGGCCTTCGGTGAATTTGAAATCACCGGCGAGCTTTTCCAATTTCGCGTTCGGCGCGAGGATGTGGGCGGTGTCCATGTTGGTTTGGGCAGCGCCGGGGAGGGCCGCTGCCGTCAGGAGCATCAGGGTTGCGAGTGTGTGTTTCATAAAACGTAGAATGTGGCAGGTGAAGCGAATGTTCAATCCAATCCGTATTTTTCCAGCCAGGCTTGCGGGAGTGTGACGAAACTCAGGAGCCAGTCGTTGAACTGCTTCAAACCCCAGCCGCGGCCGTCCATGAGGCGCACCCGGAGGCGCTCATTTTCCAAACGCCCGAGCCAGTAGCTCATCGGCACGGCGGGGGCGGCGGTGTACCAGTTCACGTCCGCGCTGGCGCGGGCTTGGGTGAAGCCGAGGTGCTTTCGCAAGGGGAGCACTGATTGGGCGGCCCAACGCTGCGTTCCCCCGCGTTCTCTGCGCCTCTGCATCAAGGTCAGACCGAGTTCAAATGTGCGGTTTCGGCTGAGGCGGACGCGGCAATTCCTTTGACGCCACGCCCCGGCATGGCAACTTGAGCGCGTGTTGCCTGACTTCACCACCCATTTACCACCGCCGCCCGGCCGTTGCGCGGCGGTGCGCCAGACTTTTTCGCTGGGGCTGCTCGCGGCGCTGATGGCCGTGGCACCTGGCTGCTCTTCCCTCAAGAAACTGGCCGTCAACAAAGTCGGCGACGCGCTGGCCGTGAGCGGCACGGCGTTTTCTTCGGACGACGATCCGGAGCTTATTAAGTCCGCCGCGCCCTTCGGCCTCAAGACGATGGAGTCGTTGCTCGCCGAAAGCCCCCGGCACCGCGGCTTGCTGCTCGCCGTCACCAGCGGCTTTACCCAATACGGCTACGCCTTCGTCCAGATCGAGGCCGACGAGATCGAAAGCCAGGATCTCGCCAAGGCCAACGAGCAGCACGACCGCGCCGGGCGGCTCTACGTTCGCGCCCGCAACTACGGTCTGCGCGGCCTGGAAGTCGCGCATCCGGGCTTCACCAACGCTCTGCACCTGGCCCCCCGCCAGGCCGTGCAGCAGCTCAAGCTCAAGGACGTGCCCCAAATCTACTGGACCGCCGCCGCGTGGGGCGCCGCCATCTCGCAATCGAAAGACCACCCCGATTTGATCGCCGAAGTGCCCCTGTTGGAGGCGCTCCTCGACCGGGCGCTGGAGCTGAATGAAGGCTGGAACGACGGCGCCGTTCATACACTGTTCATCAGCTACGAAATGGCCCGCCCCGGCGTCAAGGGCGACGCCTCCGAGCGGGCGCGGCAGCATTTCGAGCGGGCGATGGAGCTGTCCGGCGGACGCCAGGCCGCGCCGCTGGTGGCCTTCGCCGAATCCGTCTGCGTGCAAAAGCAGGACCTCAAACAGTTCGAGCAACTGCTGAATCAGGCGCTCGCCCTGGACGTCAATGCCGCGCCGGACAACCGCCTCGTCAACACTCTCATGCAACGCCGCGCGAAGTGGTTGTTGTCCCGCAAAACCGACTTGTTCCTGATCCCTGAGCCGTCCGAAACGAAATAGACCGACATGTTGAAAATCATCCGCCCCAGCACTTTGCTTCTGGCCGTTGGCCTGGCCGCGCTCGTGCTCTCCGCCCGTGCCGCCGAGCCCCTCAAGATCAAGCTTGCCACTGTGGCCCCGACTGGCAGCAGCTTTCACAAGAGCTTGCTGAATCTTCGCGAAGCGTGGAAAGAAGCCTCCCACGGCTCCCTTGATCTCATCATCTACGGCGACGGCAAACTCGGCGGCGAGAGCGACACTGTCGGCCTCATGGGCGTCAACTCCATCCAGGCGGCCATGCTCACTGCCGTGGGGCTTGCTGAAATTGAGAAAGGCGTCGAGGGGCTGCAAAGCATTCCGATGGGCTTCCGCGACCTCGGTGCCGTGGATTACGTCGGTCAGAAACTCCAGCCGATGCTGGAGGAGAAACTTCTGAAAAAAGGCTTCGTCGTCCTGTTCTGGAGTGACGCTGGTTGGGCGCGCTTCTTCTCGAAGAAACCCGTCACCACGCCGAACGACCTCAAGAAATTGAAGCTATTCGCCTGGTCGGGCAATCCCGACACCCTGGTCATTTACAAGTCCGCGGGCTTCAACCCCGTTCCCTTGGAAACCGCCGACATCGTTCCGGGTTTGCAAACCGGTCTCATCGAGGCCGTACCCGTGCCGCCCGTGTTTGCCCTGGCCACGCAGATAGACACCCGCGCCCATTACATGTTGGAGCTGAACTGGGCACCGCTCGTCGGGGCGGTCGTCATCCGCAAAGCGACCTGGGATAAAATTCCCGCCGACCTGCGCGCGGAACTGCTCAAGTCAGCCGCCACCATCGGCGCGAGCATCAAAGCCGCCGGCCGCGAGGAAAGCGACAAGGCGGTCAAAGCCATGGTGGAGAAACGCGGCTTGAAAGTGACGCCCGCGACGCCCGAAGTTGTCCACCTCTGGCGCCAGGCCGCCGAAGCCGTCTGGCCGCAGATTCGCAGCAAAATCATCCCCCCGGACATCTACGACCAAACCATCAGCTTGATCAAGGAATACGAAGCGGCGCATCCGGTGCCGGCCAGGTAACTGGCTGAGCCACGACCGCCAACCTCAGAATCCACGCGCTTCAGTGCCCCCACCGGGTGCGCCAACAAAAAGGGCACTCTGAATCGCTTCAGAGTGCCCGCGTAACAACGCAGACCAAACTACTTCTTGGGGCCTAGGATCGCGTCTTTGGCGGCTTTGGCGATGCGGAACTTCACCACCTTCTTAGCCGGGATTTTGATCGTGGCACCGGTGGCGGGATTGCGTCCCATCCGGGCCTTGCGATTGACGAGCACGAGCTTGCCAAGGCCAGGCAGCGTAAAGCTGTTCTTAGCGTTCTTGTAAGCCAGCGCCACGACGCTGTCGAGAATCTCGACAACCTGTTTCTTAGTGATGCCGTTTTGCTCAGCGAGCGTGGCGGCGATCTGCGATTTAGTAAGTGTTTTTGCCATAATTTCTTGGATTGTTCTACTACCGTGTGAGCGACATTATGGGTGAGGCACCGCCAAGGCAAGCGGAAAACTGCGATTTTACGCTGAATTTCACGGAAACCTGTTCTGGCTGGCGCAAAGCACGGTAGCCCACCGACAGAAACCCCGGGGCCAAACGCCCCCCAGACCCTATCCGCGCCTGAACCAGTCCCCCGCCGCCGCGTGGAAATCGCCCGCCGCCGCCGCTACGGGAAAGGCCAGTCCCGCAACTATAGAGGCGTTAATTACGGGTACCTCAGGACCAACCGATTTCCGCCACGTTCGGGTCAACTGGACTATTCCCAATTGCTCCTTGCCCTGGCACCACGCGATAGAAACAACGAGGCGGTGCCGTCAACGACGCTTGGACGGTCGTGTTCATCCCAAGCTGCTCCGGCTGAATCAACGTCAGGGTTGTCAGTGTGACCCATGACTGTGGGGGCCGGTTACGTCGGCCGTGCTTTGAATGGCGTCCGTGTAGCCGATCACTCCGTTCACGGTCACGCCTGGGTACAGCCCGAGCGCAACCCCGGCTGGGTCAACCACCATTTGGGCGGGAGCGTTTGTCACGCTGCCGAGACCGTGGTGCTTACTGCGACGCCAAATGAAGCGGGATCACCGGCACGGACTGTAACCGATTGTGGTTGGGACACCATTGCGGGTGCGGACCCGCTCGACACGGCGGTTATGGGGCCTCCACCCCATGCAACGGAAGCATCGCCCCGGGCCACCGTATGGGTTTAATGGCCAATGAAATCCATTGGGGGCGGTGTAGTCCACCCCGGAGCCGGCAGCCCGACAATAGCCCGAACATCCGAGACCACCCAGCAAACGGAGTTTGGGTAATTTGCGGTGTAAATCTGGGCGAAAGTGCTGATGTAGCCGCCCATGGCCCATATTCGGAGGCCTAGGCCCAGCTAAAACCCCTGGGGTTGTATAGCTGCCGGTAACCAGGGGGTAGGAGCCGCTGATCGGAATATCGCCAACACTTCCATCGCAGGTAGAAGGCTCAGTTCGACTTCGGAATTCAGGGTGAACACTACGCGACATCTTTCGAATTTAAGGCTGTCGCGTTGCGAGCAAAGGCGAACAGTGTGCGAGCAAACCCGGACAAGCGTGCGAGCAAAGGCGGACACTCCCGGCCCTGCGGGCCTGAAGCCGGCCGGAGCGGAGCG
>CAINDV010000508.1 GCA_903847485.1 uncultured Verrucomicrobiota bacterium | reverse complement strand
TGCTGCACGGCGACATGATGCGCCTGCTCAATCTGGTGGCGGATGTCTGGGGGCGCGATGGCCCAGAGCACGGAGACGCTCTTGGGCGCGCTGAAGGTCAGATCCCAACAACTGGCGCGGTTGGGGTCGCCGGCATTCTGGACCAGTGGACGCCGGCCATCCGGTGAGAAACCGTTGAGCAGGTTGTGAAAAGTCCGGCGGCTCACCCGCTCAGGCAAACCGAGCAATTCCACGGCCTGGCCAAACCAACGGCCTGCCTGCCGGGTGCCTTCGAGGTAGTATTTTTCCGCCGGGCCGCCCATGTAGTAGTTCGCGCGGCCGGCCGCCTTCATGGGGGTGGAGATGGAGAGCATGCGCCTTGGTAGTTTTCCTTTGCCCAAGCTCGCGCTTCGGCTTCGGTGATTTGTCCAGCCCGGCTCAGGAGCACCTCGACTCCCAGCGCCACGTCCACGCGGGCCTCGCGTATCTGCTCGTAGATGGCGGTCAGGCCGCGGAGAAACTCCGCCGGCGCGCCGGCTGGTTGAATGGTCACCTGTTGGAGCCGTTCCATCACATACTGGCGGGCAAGGTCGTGCGGACCCATCTTCAGGGTGGCGGCGCGCGTGGCAAGCTGGCGTCGGCTGGCCGGATCCAGGCGGAAGCAGACCGTCTTTGGCGTGGTCGCCGAGGGCGGTTGTGCGGGGTGGGACGAATCGGCTTTCATGGTTGTGTCCGACTGGTCGCCAATGAGGCCGGCGAGGAGGTCGCAGGAGTCATCACGGAGTTCGGTTTCAAGTGGGGGCGGCTGCCGGTGGCGGCCACGCAAGCGGCCCGGTGCCGACTGGTCAGGCCGGTGGTTCGGCGGCCGGTTCTGGCCAACCGGGAATTGGTGTTGGTCGTTGTTCATCAGGTGGTGCAAGTTCGCGACGGCATCACGTCGCCGCGGAGTTCACTGGCCGCGATCTTCGTCGTTACTAGCCAGTCGGACGTGAGGAAGGAAAAGGAACAGACTTTTTCGAACGCGACGGTCGCTATGCCGGCGAACCGAAGCGACGTGTCCGCAATTCGGGGCATGGCGTGCGTTGCGCGCTTCGCAGCGCCCGTCGCCGACTAATCCTTGCTCCCCCTCCGCTGCGGTCTTAGAGTCAGCGACCACTCATGAATCCTCTCGTGGAACTGGCTTTGCGCTATAGAAGTTCGCCGGACATGGATGTCCGCCTGCACGCGGCCGAAGAGCTGATCAAGGCCATGGGGCCTTCGCTCTGGCTTTACATCGCCCACCGCTGCCGCACCGTCGCTACGGCCGAGGACGCTTACCAGGAGGCGCTCCAGAAGATCGTGCATTCCTTGCCCGCCTTTCGCGGCCGGACCGACGCGCAGTTGTGGTCTTACTGCTACCAGATCGCCTGGTGCTGCGTGGCTGATGAATATCGCGGCGGGTGGGCGAACCTCGTGGAGATCTGGGATCCGGCGGTGCTGCGGGAGGCCGTGGGAGCCGGTGCCGGCGAAGAGTCGGATTCGGCGGCGACCCAAGCTGACTTGCACGCGGTGCTGGAGTTGCTCAAATGCGTGCAACCGCCCTGCTACGGTCTGCTGTGGATTCGCTACATCGACGGGCTTGATTTTAAGACGATAGGCAAGACCTATGGAATCAGTGCTGCCGCCGCAAAGGTGCGCGTTTACCGGTGCCTGGCACTGGCCCAGAAGCTCGCCAAGAAACTCGCCAAACAACTTTCCGCCGAAGGAGACTAACCTATGCCTGAACGCCTCGCCCCCCTCGAAATCAAGTTGCGGAAATTTTCCGAAAGGCTGCACCGTGGCTGGGCCAAGCTGCACCCCGTGACTGAGCAGCAACTGGACGTCGTCCGGCAGGCCGTGCGTCAGAAATGGGCGCAGGAGCAGCGGCCGGCGCAGGACGTGGCGCGGGAGGGAGCCTCCCCGCAAGCTCACAAGGACCGTCCGACCGTGAAAGAAACCAAGGGGCAAGTCCGAGCGCCCAAGACACGAACGCAAGCCCGGAGCGCGCCCCGCCGTCGCCGGGTTCAAAAGCAAACTCCGAAACAGGCTCACCGGCTGAGTCAGTGATCGGCCTGCCGACGTGATCCGCACCGGTGGCCATCCGTCAGTTGCCCTTTCCCGATCCTCGGATTCGGTCGCCAGTCGGCGCGCCATACCCGGTTTCAGCCTTGGCTGTGGCGTTTGCTCCGACGGCTTGCGCCGCGCCGAGCCGGCGCAGGGCGTAGCCTTCGAGGAGCGCGGTGCGGCAGGCGGCTGCGCCGCTGCCGCCGCGTCGCAATAGTGTGCGTTGCAGGGCCGTGGCTTCGGCCAGCGCCTCCCCTTCCATGCGCGCTTTCTCCGCGTCCGACAGTGCCTGCCAGAAGCCGGCGATGGCGGTTTGCTGCTCGGTTTCGCGGGTCGCCACCCGTGCCTGCCGCTGGCGTTGCCGCGCCTCGCCACGGCGTTTGCGCTCGTCCGCCGCCTGCTGCCGCCGGGCATACTCGGCGCGACTGACGAAATCACGCGGCGGCGCGTAGCCGCCTTGGATGGCGCGCACGAGGAAGCCCGGTGGATTGCGCGAGACCTTCGGGTCTTGCCGGGCTATCAGCCAGTCGAACACCTCAAGCTGCATCAGGATGTGCGGCGCGGGAAAACGGCGCGCTATGTCGCCGGCGGTCGCGAGGCTGACGCCCCGCTCCGCCAGCGCCGCGCTCAACGCTTGGGTGTCCGCAGTTTCTTCCGCGTCAGGGCTGCCCGCCGCTTCGGCGGTCGCCCGCTCAAACACCACGGCCCACTGGCCGGCGCAGACGCGCCGAAAACGCACGGCGTCCGACAGTGGCTGCAAGTAGCCCTTTTGCTCCAACTCCGCGATGCCCGGACGCAGCTTGCGCTTCAAGCCGGCCGCGTCATAACTGCGCGCCAGGCCGGCGTGTTCCCAGGCGAATTCCTGGAGGTTGAACTCCCAGCGGTCGCGGTGGAAGAACCGCTTGTCCAGAAACCGATACAGTCGCTTGGCAATGGCACTCTTCAGTTCCTTGAAGAAATCAAAGTCAATGCTCTTGAGATTGCCGGACTGGAAGCTGCGAAAGATGACTTCGTTCCACACAAAGGCCGAGCGCGGCTGCGAATCTTCAGCGGGTTGGGCCTCCACGTCGCGGTCGCCACGGTGGCTGAGCCAGACGTTATCGAGCACATGGAACTTCTCATCCATCCAACAGCTCCGGGCCTTGCTCCACCAGGCGTTGCGGTAATAGAGGGTCACGCCGGTCCACCGATTGAGCGAAGCCTCTAACCGCTCGTAAGTCTTAGTCTCATTCCGCCAGCCTAAGATCTGGATCAACTGGTAACGGCTGAACGGCACCTTGCGCTCCGCGAAGTCGCGCAGCCGGGTCAGTTGGATAAGTCCCAGCAACACTTCATCGTCGAGCGCCGTCGGCAGACCGTAGGCGTCCGAGCCGGTGATGATAAGTTGCCGGGTGATAGTCTCTCCCCGCCGCTCGTCCCACACGCGGTCCGCGAAGGTCAGGGTCTTCTGCTCCGGCCGCAGCCGGTGCGCCAGCGCGCACAGCGGAAACTCCGCCAGATTCAACTCGTCTTTTCCGTCGCTGGTTTTCATGGGCATCGGTTCAGATTCGATGCGCGATTGCTCGGACAAGATTCACCTCCTTGAAAAACAACAACC
>CAINDV010000507.1 GCA_903847485.1 uncultured Verrucomicrobiota bacterium | reverse complement strand
GGATGGCCTCGGGAGCAGCGCGGCGCTTGTCTTGTCGCTACTGCTCGGATTCGGATTTGGTTTCGCCCTCGAACAGGCCGGTTTCGGCAGCTCGCGGCGGCTCGCGGGCATCTTCTATTTCCGCGATATGACGGTGCTGCGGGTCATGTTCACCGCGATGGTCACGGCGATGCTTGGCTTGCAGTTGGCGCTCGCACTGGGCGTGGTCAGCGCGGAGCAGATCTATTTCCTGCCCACGATTTACGGCGCGCAGATCGTCGGCGGCCTGCTCTTTGGCGTGGGTTTCGTTATGAGTTCGTGGTGCCCCGGCACGGCCGCAGTCGGGCTGGCCAGCGGACGCCTCGATGCGTTGATCTTTCTCGGCGGCGCGGCTCTGGGCAGCATCCTCTTCAATGAATTCTACGGGATCGTCGGGCCGCTGGCGACTTGGGGTGACAGCGGCGTCAAATTCATGTGGGCGGCGCTGGGTGTCTCGGGGCCGGTGTTCGCGCTCCTTTTCTCCGCAGTGGCGGTGGCGGCTTTCTGGGGCTCGGAGTGGATCGAGAAGAAAGTGGCCGGTGCCGGCCCTTACTTGGGGAGTCCGTTCCTGAAGGCATTCAGCGTGACGATCCTGGTGGGAGCGCTGGCCGTGGCGTTGCTCCCGCCAGCAACGCCCTCAACCACCGTAGCGGCCCCTGCCGCCCCCTCCGAAACTGGCATGCTCCAGGCCATGGAGGCCGGTGACGATCACATCGACCCCGATGAACTCGCGAACCGCTGGATGGCCGGGGACAGCAGTCTGTTGCTGGTGGATATCCGCACGCCGGCCGAGTTTGCCGCGTTTCATATCCGTGGCGCAGTGAACGTCGCCGCGGCGGACCTTCCGGAGTTTCTCGAGCCACGCAAGAACAAGGGAACGGTTGTGCTCTATTCCAATGGGATGACCCACCCGGCCCAGGCCCGCGATGCTTTGGCCAGGATGGGATTCGCGAACGCGTACCTGCTGACGGACGGGTTGCAGGGCTTCATGCAGCAGGTGTTGAAACCGGTTTCCCTGCGCAGCACGCCGCTCTCAGAAGCCCAAGCGGCCAAGATCAACGCGTGGCGGACGTTCTTCCTGGGTGGACCGCAAACTCATGCCGCCAAGACCGTGAACGCGCCGAGCGACACCCCGCGCCTGGTCGAGACCTCATGGCTGCAGGAGAATCTGGGCCGGGTTGACCTGCGCATTATCGATCTGCGTCCGCAGCCCGCCTACAACGGCGGCCACATTCCGGGTTCCGTTCGGATGGATGCGGAGCATTTCCGCGGCGCGGTGGGCGGGGTCTCGTCCATGCTCCTGCCCGCGGACCTGATCGCGCGCCACCTGGGACTGCTGGGGATTACGCGGCAAACGACGGTGGTTATGGTGCCCACCGACAAGCTGCAGGACGCCACCTTGGTGGGCATGGCCTTGGAGCGGGTTGGGCACATGCGCTACGCCATTCTCAACGGCGGCTGGGAGCAATGGGCGGCGGAGAAACGGCCGATGGACACCTTACTGCCAACCATCACCGCTACGGAATACCCGGTGCCGACCGGTGCAGACACGTTTAGCGTGGACTACCAGCAAGTCCTGGCCCTCTCCCAAGATCGGAGCGCCGTGCTCCTCGACGTGCGGCCCGGCGATTTTTTCATTGGCAAGAAGTCGGACGAAGCGCGGGCTGGTCGGATTCCCGGCTCGGTCAACCGGCCATTCACACTGGACGTGGCCACCAACAACGCTGTGACTCGCTTCAAACCGCTCAGCGAACTGGCCGAGGCCTACGCCAAGTTGATCCCGTCCAAAGATTCGCCGGTGGTGGTAAGCTGTCGCACCGGACATCAAGCCAGCCAGACGTACTTCGTGCTGCGCCACCTTTTGGGTTATCGCCGGGTAAGCTGGTATGACGGCGGCTGGTCGGAATGGGCCAGCCGGCCGGAACTGCCCATCGAGACAGGGGGAGGCTGAACTGCAATTTCGGCACAAAGCCCCTGACGAGCGGATGTGGAGAATCCCAACCGGGCTTGGAATCCGGCTCTTCATGGCCCTGCAAATCGAACATCATCAGCTACCCACCACGCGCTGCCAGATTTCGCCGATGGCGGCTGCGCCGCCCAACGCCAGCAATGCAAAGTAGGCGAGCGAAACGGTGAACATGAGCACTCCGGCCAGAAATACCAAGCCGTCCTCCTCGAAGGAGCCGGCGGCCAGCAGGGCGGCTGAAATGCCGGGAAAGAAATTGCTCATCGGTATCGGGAGCGGCAGCAACAGTTTCAGGCCGCACAAGGCAATGAGCACGCCTCCGAGGCGTTGAAACGCAGCCTG
>CAINDV010000506.1 GCA_903847485.1 uncultured Verrucomicrobiota bacterium | reverse complement strand
CTTGAAACCCTCGCTGAGCATCACCGCCTCCAGGCCGCGGTTGCGCCAGGCGGCCTTGGTGCCGAGCGTGATGACGCGACAGCCGGTGGGGTGCTTCCACTTGAAGAGATAGGGCAGGAAGCCGAGCAACTTCGGAGTCAGGAGCTTGCCCTTGAGCGGCTGCAGCGCCTGGTTGTAATCCGGCATCGCGAGCATGAAGCCCACCGGCTCCTGCGGCGTTTCCACGATCCAGATCAGCCCCTCGACGAGAAGTGGCTTGAGCCGGGCCGCCATGAAATCAATCTCCTCATCCGTCATCGGCACGAAGCCCCAGTTGGCCTCCCAAGCGGCGTTGTAAACCTCCTTCACCTTTGCCAGGTCGGCGGTGAGCGTGCGCCGGCGCAGCGGCCTGAAGGTGAGTTCGGGATGACGCTTGCGGACGCGGTCGGCGAGGCGGTCCAAGCGGTCCAGCGGCGCGCGGGTCACGTCCACATGGAAGGCGAGCAGGTCGCGGGTCTTGCGGCAACCGGCGGCCTCGAAGAGGTCGAGGTAATAGCGTGGGTTGTACGTCATCATGAGCACCGGCGGCGAGCCGAAGCCGTCCACGAGCAAGCCCGCTTCGTCGTTGGTGGTCGGGTTCATGGGGCCGAGCGCACGGCGGAGGCCCTTCGCTTTGGCCCACTGGAAAACCTCGGCGAAGAGCCGGTCGCTCACCGCGCGATCCTGAATGCACTCGAAGAAGCCAAAGAACGCCGCGCTGTCCTTCTGAACGGTGTTGTGGTTGTGGTCCACGATGCCGGCGATGCGGCCCACGTCCTTCCCGTCCCGCACGGCGACCCAGAGCTGCATGTCAGCGTGCGTGAAGAGCGGGTTGGCGGCGGTGAAGACTTTCTTCAAGTCATCCAGCAGCGGCGCGACCCAGTGGGGATCGTCGCGGTAAATCAGGTAGCTGACCTTGAGGAAGCGCAGCACGTCACGCGGCGTGCGCGACAGAGGGAGTATCTGGATTTCGTGACTCATGCAGGGAGCTATTTGGTAGGGGCGATGCGGTGGCTGAAGGTAGAGCTGACGGATGCGGAGGCGTGCGCTAAGCGCGTCCGATTTGGAAACCTGGCGTGCCTGCGTTCCCCCTCATTCGGTCGAGAGTCTGGCTGAGTTCCTTCGTGATCATTCATGAGATGCGGCTTGGGGATAATACTCCAGTGCCCTCTCGCGATCCCAGCCAGCCTCAACAAGCAGGTCAACTTGCTGCCTGCTGAACTCTGGCCAGCTCATGTCTGAAATCGTCTTCATGCTTCCATCAAGCATGATTACCTCTCGAATCCGCTGCCCTCGGCCGTAGAAATGATCTCCCCCTGGCACGGATAGTCGGTCAAAGAGAATGCAGATCTCGGGGGCGTTCGTCTCACTCAGGCCCTGAATGTAAACGCGGCTGCACTGCGCCTCTGGAACATCCAAGCCACGCACCAGCGCGTTGCTCAGAACTGCCCCGTCGTCGCCTGGCCCGCAAATCCCAGCGACTCCGCACAAGTCCTCTCTCACGAGCAGCAGCAACGCGTCACCGAAGCCGTTCGTATGGAACGGGAGCGTTCCCCCGTGGTCGTCAGCGTAAAGGCGGAAAGCCGAGCCAGTTGCTTTGATGCAATGCTGATGAGCTTTTCCCAGAGAACGAAGCCAGGCGAACCCAAACACCGCGACCACCACGATAAATCCGCCTCCGAAGAGCAAACTCCACCTGAGCACGCGGGATTTCATGACGTTATTCGAGCCAAGGTTTTGGCCAACTGGCAACTTGCACGACAACCCGTGGAAAGGACCGAGAAGCAGGCCGATCCCAACGCCCGGCAACCACTTCGGCACACCAGCGTAGCTTCACATCCCCATGATCTGGTAGCCGCAATCCACGTAGAGCACCTGACCGGTGATGGCGGCGGCGCCGTCGCTGGCGAGGAAGACGCCGGTGGCGCCCAGTTCATCGGAGGTGACGTTGCGGTGCAGCGGAGCTTTGGCCTCGTAATGCCGGAGCATTTCGCTGAAGCCGCTGATACCGCGGGCGGCAAGGGTGTTCACCGGCCCGGCGCTGATGCAATTGACGCGCACTTTGCTAGGGCCGAGATCGTAGGCCAGGTAGCGGGTGCTGGCTTCCAGCGAAGCCTTGGCGACGCCCATGACGTTGTAGTGCGGCACCACCTTTTCCGCCCCGTAATAGCTCATGCCGATGATGCTGCCGCCTTCGGTCATCAGCGGCGCGGCACCGCGAGCGACGGCCACCAGCGAGTAGGCGCTGACGTCGTGAGCGATGCGGTAAGCCTCGCGGCTGGTGTTCAAGAACTTGCCTTCCAGCGCGGCCTTGGGGGCGTAAGCCACCGAGTGGAGCACCAGGTGGAGCTTGCTGAATCGCGCGCCGACTTCGGCGAAAACGCGGTCAATGTCTTCGTCGCGGGTGACGTCGCACGGCAGGATCAGCGTGTCCGCGCCGAAAGCTCCCGCCAATTCCTCCACGTTTTCCTTCACGCGCTCGCCTTGGTAGGTGAACGCCAGCTTCGCGCCTTCGCGCGCCCAAGCCTGAGCGATGCTCCAAGCGATGGAGCGCTTGTTCGCGACGCCGAAAACGAGACCGAGTTTGCCTGCCAGCAATGACATGATGTAGGTGATTGACCGCGCTTAGGTGACTGTATTTCGCCCGCCGGGGCAAGGCGCGAATGCGGATCGGGGATACAACGGGGACTCGATCCAACGCGGTCGGCGGGTGCCCCTGAGTAGTGGGATAGCCGTCTGCGGCTGCCAACATCCCGGCAACCGTCCCGGTTGCCGTTCGATAGGTGCGATGCCTGCATCACTACGGAGTCAGGCTTGGATGCGCCCGTCTGGAAGACGGACGTTTTCACTGTCAGCAACACCAGCGACGCCGGTGCCGGTTTGCTCCATAGTGTCCATCCTTGGCGGTTCCGGCACCTCTGTTTCCTCCTGCGCCTGGAAAACTCTCTCGGCTGATGAGATTTTCGACAACGGCGGATTGGGCCTCAGCCTCAGCCATCCTGACCCGCAGCTTGGGCTGGAATAGACGCGAGGAATGGGCGCGAGACCCCTCACCCCACCTGTCAGGGCGGGTGAGGGGGATTCGGCGGGATCACCCAGTTTCCACTGGGTCAGGAGTTCTGCGCCGCACCGACGCCTTCCACTTTCACTCTAGAAAGAGCAGGTTAGCCACAAAAGAACGCATCGAGCGCATAGAATCAATGAGTTACAGGTAACCAATGGCTCTCCCATCGGGTGTGGCTGAGATCGTGTGCCACCGGTTCTCTTTGTGTTCTTGGTGGTTAATCAACTGCCGAATTTACGTTCACGGGCTAAGGGACGCGGCCTCAAATAACTAACCATAGAGGCTCGCTCCAAACCCTATAAGAGCCGACGTAAGGAGTCCCGGAACTTACGGCGACGAACCTCGTTATTTCGGCCTAGCCAAGGCTTTGAAATCACCGCTTTGGTTGCCCATTTTTCCGTCTGCTCGGGTGCCGGCGGGCAGAAAGAGCCGAGACAGAAAAATTAGAGACAGAAAACGGGGTTCGGGGCCGGCAGCCCCCCTGGACTGGCGACGGAGATTCTCTGGTACCAGTTTCAAAACGGTAAGCAACGATGACTAGGCTCGGTAGGGTCTTGAAAGAGCCTCTATGTTAGTTATTTGTGGCCGAGTCCCTAAGTGCCGGTGGCGAGCTTGGCGAGTAACTCGTCGTTCGTCTTGTGTTTCTTGAGGGCCGCGAGGAGCGTATCCATTGCTTCGACGGGATTGAGGTCCACCATCGTGCGACGGAGTTTGCGAATGGCTTCGATGTTCTTAGCGGGGAAAAGCTTCTCCTCTTTGCGCGTGCCGCTCCGGGGAATGTCAATGGCCGGATAGATGCGCCGGTCAGAGAGTTTGCGGTCGAGGATCAACTCCATGTTGCCGGTGCCTTTGAACTCTTGGAAGATGAGTTCGTCCATGCGGGAGCCGGTGTCCACCAGTGCGGTGGCGACGATGGTCAGCGAACCACCGTTTTCAATCTTGCGGGCGGAGGCGAACATCTTGCGCGGAATTTCCAAGGCGCGGGCGTCCACGCCGCCGGTCATGGTGCGACCGCTGCCGGTGTGCGCGTTGTTGTAGGCGCGGGCCACGCGGGTCAGCGAGTCCATGACGACGAAGACATCCTTGCCGCACTCCACGAGGCGGCGGCAGCGCTCAATCATGAAGCGGGAGAGGCGGACATGGGTCTCGATGTCTTGATCGTTAGACGAAGCGACGACCTCGGCCTTGACCGAGCGCTGAAAGTCAGTGACTTCCTCGGGCCGTTCGTCAATGAGCAGGACCAAGACCTGCACCTCGGGGTGGTTGGCGACGACGGCGTTGGCGAGTTGCTTGAGAACAGTGGTCTTGCCGGTGCGTGGAGAGGCGACGATGAGACCGCGAGTGCCCTTGCCGATGGGAGTGACCAGGTCAATGACGCGGGTTTCGAGCAGCTCGGGCGTGGTTTCGAGGGTGAACTTCTCGATTGGATCAATGGTCGTCAGGTTCTCGAAACGGACGGCCTTGACGTAATCCTGGAAGAGCATCCCGTTGACTTTGTCCACGTAGCGCAGTTGCGGACTGCTGCCGCGGTGCGGCGGCTGGACCGGCCCTTCCACGAGGCTGCCCTCGCGGAGAAAACTGCGCTTCACCGTGTCTGGCGTGACGAAAACGTCCGAGGGTTTGGCCGAAAAATTCTGGTCCGGCGTCCGCAAGAAACCGAAACCCTTATCGGAAATCTCGAGATAGCCGGAGCCGTTCGTAGATACACCGCTGTTGTGATTGTCTGAACTCATAGGTTACCGTTGTGCCAAAGGATCTGGGAAAACATCCCGGAAAACCGCCCGCGAATTGTTGAATCTTGGGAAACCGCAGCGACCGAATTGGAACCGCATAACGCTGCGCACTGGCCTTTGACGGGCTTAGTGATAAGCGCAAACCCACCCCGGCGCAACTACTATTTTCAGGTTTTCGCCGCCGCCTCCGAAACCTCCCGCGCCCGCCTGACCACCCCGGAGCTTGCGGGGCGGGCGTTTGGCCACCGCCCGTCTGGTGTCACTGTTCAATGACTGGCCGCCGCGATAGAGAAAGGCCGCGAAACTCTCGTCGGACGCGGCTCGACAGGAGCCTCGCCCTACCGGCTATTGAATAGATGCGGCTCAGACGTTCTATCCTACTCCTGAGCTTGCGGTCAAAGCGGCTTCGCGCCCGCGTGGGATTCGGCCCAGGTGGTAGATCAGGTAGCCGTGGAGGAACTGGCGCAGTTCTGCGGCTTGCGCGTGGCTGGGGAGACAATGGGCCGCGCTGGGCCAGTCAAGCGTGGCCAGCCGGAGGGCGACCGCTTTGGCGTCGGCGCTGAGCCGGGCGGCTGCGAGGTCCGGTCCGAGGCCAAGTTCATGCAAGAATTTCAACTCCAAGCCAAAGATCAGGTGGGGCGCGGGGGGCGCGGCGGCGACGTGCTGAAGCCAGTCGCCGAAGAGGCGGTAGAGGCCGGGCAACGGGGTTTCGGTCTCGGTGGTTTGTTCGAGCCAGGCCACGGCGTAGGCCGCTTGTTGCAACGCGGAAAGATTCCGGCGCAAGGCGGCGTGGGTTTCGCGGAGACTGACTTCGCGGAGAGTGTGGAGTTCGGAACTGCGGCTGCGACTGAAGCTTAGGTCGCAGAGGTAAAACAAATCCAGTTTGCCCGCAAAAGGCGACTTGGGCCGACGCGCGCCGCGAGCGACAGTGGCCACACGGCCAAGGTCCGCCGTGAGCCAGTGGACGATGAGGCTGGTGTCCGTCAGCGGCCGGGTGCGCAGAATGAAGCCGGAGGTGGAGGCGATCACGGCAGCGTAGGTGCCAGGCGGCTCAAGGCGAAGCGGCCCGCCAAGGCGCGGTGCAGGCGATCTTCCTCGCGCTTCATCCGGCGGCGGGCAGCGGGCTGGCGGTCATCAAAGCCCCGTAAGTGCAGCACCCCATGCACAAGGTAGCGAACGACCTCCGACGGCCACGAGGTGTGGAACCGGCGGGCTTGCAGCAGCGCTTCGTCCACGCAAATGAAGATTTCGCCGTGGAGGCTCAAGCAAAGACCGGGTTCTGGTAGGGTGAGGCTCCTACCAAGCCTCGGTTGGTCGCGGGATGCGGAGGCTCCGCAGGAGCGTCGCCCTACCCTCGACGGGAGCTTAGCATTGGTTGCGTAGTCGAAGGTGATGACATCCGTCGAGCCGGCGTGGTGGACGAAAGTTTCATTAAGGCGCGTCATCGCCGACGCGGTGAGTAGGCAAAGGCTTAGCTCGTAGGCTGGCAGGCCCAGCAAATCGGCGAGCAGGACGTGGGCGATTTGTTCCAAGAGACGCCGGTCCACCCGCCGAGTGCGCTGGCGGTTGGTGACGGCCACCGAGCGCGCTGCGGCCGGGGCCGGGCCGGGAGACGGTTTACCGGCCGGCATGGCCTGGCTCTCCGGGCTTGCCCCGTAATTCCTCGTAGGCGGCGATGATGCGCTGGACCAGCGGGTGCCGGACGACATCGCGCTTGCTAAACTCAATGACGGCGATGCCTTCGACGTGGTTCAGCGCCCGATGCGCCTCAAGTAGGCCAGAGTGTTTGTGGGACGGCAGATCAATCTGCGTTTCGTCGCCGGTGATGACGGCCTTCGAGCCGAAGCCCAGCCGCGTCAGGAACATGAGCATCTGCTCCATCGTGGTGTTCTGGGCCTCGTCGAGAATGATGAAGGCACCGTTGAGGGTGCGGCCCCGCATGTAGGCTAACGGCGCGATCTCGATGACGTTGCGCTCCATGTGCTTCTGGATTTCCTCCGCCGGCAGCATGTCATACAGCGCGTCGTGGAGCGGGCGGAGGTAGGGCGTGATTTTCTCGTAAAGATCGCCTGGCAGGAAGCCGAGCGCTTCGCCCGCCTCGACGGCCGGTCGGGTGAGAATGATCCGGGACACGGCACCGTCGCGCAACGCCGCCAGGGCCATAGCTACCGCAAGATAGGTCTTGCCCGTGCCGGCCGGCCCGATGCCGAAGGTGATGTCGTGATGGCGGATGGCCTCGACGTAAAGCTTCTGCCCGACGGTCTTGGGGGTGACACCAGCTTTGCGGTCGGAGGTGGCGATGCGCTGGGCCATCAGTTCTTTCAGCGCGGCGGTGCCGTCATGCTTGACAACGTGCAAGGCGTGGGCGAAGTCGCGGTTGCGCAGGGTCGATCCGGCCTGGAGTTGGCCTTCGAGTTGGAGAAACAGGGTCTTGGCGCGCTCGATGGCGTCGGTTTCGCCTTCGAGCTTGATCCAGCCTTCGCGGGCGGTGGCCTTGACGCCGAGGTGTTGTTCAAGCGCCTGGAGGTTGCGGGCGTCGTGGTTGTAAAGCTGCTGAGCTAGGCGGTCGTTTTCGAAGTGGAGAGTTTCGTTTGGCATGGGGGCGGGAGTGGCTAAATGGTTGAATCGTTAGATGGTTAAATGGGGGGAAGCGGCGGGTGGTTCTCTGCAACTGGCACGATTTAGCGATTTAACCTTTTAACGATTCAACCTGCAACACAGCGCGCAGCTTGGCCGCCACGTCCGCCAGCGCCTCCGGCACGACAGTGGTTCCCGTCAAGACGGGCATGAAGTTAGTGTCGCCCAGCCACCGGGGGACGACGTGGATGTGCAGGTGCTCCGCGATGCCCGCGCCCGCCACCCGGCCGAGGTTCATGCCGACGTTGAAGCCATCCGGCCGCATCACCTGCTTGAGCGCTTCCAGGCAGCGGTTGGTAAGCTGCATCAGCCCGGTCATCTCGTCGGGGGTGAGGTCGCCCAGGTTGGCGGTTTCCTTGTAGGGCACGATCATCAGGTGACCGCCGGCGTATGGATACTTGTTGAGCAGGGCGAAGCAGGCGCGGTCGCGGGCAACGACGAGATTGGCCTCGTCGTCGCTCGATTGGGCGATGCGCGTAAAAAGCGAGCCGTCAACGGCCGGCGCTTTGGGAGCTAGGATGTATTCGATACGCCAGGGGGCGTGCAGCGGTTCCATGGCCGGAGACTATGCCGCTTCGGGAAAACTGTCAAAAGCCGTGCGCGGCCCGCTGCCGCCCGGCCAAAGGAAACGCGCCGGGACGCATCCCGGCGCGGTGCAAACAACCAGCACGGAGAGTGTGGATCACGCTTTCGCGAGCTCGTAATGGGCGGCGGCGGCGGGCCAGTTCACCACGTTCCACCAGGCCTTCAGGTAATCGGCGCGCTTGTTCTGGTACTTGAGGTAATAGGCGTGCTCCCAGACGTCGCAGCCAAGGACCGGAGCGCCTTCGCAGCCAGCGACGGCCTTGCCCATGATCGGGTTGTCCTGGTTGGCGGTGGAAACAATCTCCAGCCGGCCGCCGTTGACGACGAGCCACACCCAGCCGCTACCGAAGCGGCCCAGTCCAGCAGCCTCGAACTTCGCCTGAAATTCGCCGAAGCTCCCGAACGCCGCCTGAATGTCGCCCGCCAGTCGGCCCACCGGAGCGCTGTCGCAATTCGGCCCCATAAGTTTCCAGAAGAAACTGTGGTTCCAGTGCCCGCCGCCGTTGTTGCGAACCGGGCCGCGGATCGCGTCGGGCACGAAACTGAGGTCTTTCAAGATCACCTCGAGGGATTTGCTTTCCAGCGCCACGTTGCCGGCGATGGCTTTGTTCAAGTTGTCCACGTAGGCTTTGTGATGGCGGTCGTGGTGGATTTCCATGGTCTGCGCGTCGATGTACGGCTCAAGCGCCGTCTTCTCGTAGGGCAGGGCCGGTAGTTCATGTGCCATAGTCAGTATCTTTTGATGTCCAAGTTAAGTTTCGTTCAGCGACAGCCGACTCATCAAACGGATGGGCCAGCGACGAGGCGCAATTTAGCAGAAGCCGGGGCCGCCGCAAATCCGAAGGTTCCCTACCGTTCCCCGGTGAGTTCCACAAAGTTACGCAGCAATTGCAGCCCCACCTGCTGGCTCTTCTCGGGATGAAACTGCGTGGCGAAGACGTTGTCGCGCCAGACCGAGGAGGCAAAGCGGCCGCCGTATTCGGTGCGGGTGGCGATAATGGATTCATCGGTCGGCTGCGGGAAAAAGCTGTGGACGAAATACACGTAGCTCCCGCTGGCGATGCCACGGTAGAGCGGGCAGTCTGGCTGGACGATCTCAAGTTGGTTCCAGCCAATCTGGGGCACCTTCAGCCCCGGCTGGTGTGGAAACCGGACCACCTTGCCCCGAAAAATGCCCAAGCCCACCGCGCAACTATTGAACTCCTCGCTGCTCTCGAACAGCGCCTGGTAGCCAACACAGATGCCGAGAAACGAACGCCCCGAAGCGATGAAGTCGCGGCTGGCCTCCAGCAGTTCCTGCTGGCGCAGCGAGTGAATGCAGTCATCAAACGCGCCGACTCCCGGCAGCACCAAGCCGCGAGCGTCGCCGATGTCCCCGGGGCGCTGCACCACCCGGACGTTAGCCCCGACTTTGAGCAGCGCCCGGTGGACGCTACGCAGGTTGCCGGAGCCGTAATCAAGCAAAGCGGTCACGCGCGGGAGACTAGGGGGCGGTGGCTCGCTTGGCAATGCGAGGCCGTCTGGCGGGGTGAGATAAGCCTGAATGCCGAAACCCAAATGACGAATGACGAATGAACGACGAAGCCCAAAGCCCGAATCGCCGGGCTAAGGTGCCTTCCGCAAAACACAATTCCCTGCGGTATCCAGCAAGGGCTTTCGGCCTTCGGGTTTCGGCATTCGGATTTCAGAATGAACCGGCCCGTGCGGTGCCGCAGTGAACCCTGCTGCGCAACTTGGCCTCAACGTAGTGCCGCCCGGCGCACTTCTCCGGCGGCGTTGAGCGCCGACACTAGGTCGCACGTATCGGCGTGCAAGCACAGCGGCACGTCGGCGGCCAATTCCGGCACCGCCAGCAGGCGCTGCCCGTTGCGCGAGAACCGCATCGAGCCGAGCAGGTCTTCCCGCGACCGCAGAAACAACTCGTGCGCCATGTGGACGGAATCGCCCACGTCCGCGCCGGCGAACCGCTCCTGGAGCCG
>CAINDV010000505.1 GCA_903847485.1 uncultured Verrucomicrobiota bacterium | reverse complement strand
TCAGCCCCAGGCCCAGCGTTGAAACGCTGGGCTATTCTCTTTCGCCCTGCCGGGCTGAAACCGGCGTATGCAAAACTTGATTTGCGCCCTTATGAGACACCGTTCCAGTGAATCGCCTAGCACGCCAGCCAACCGACAGCCGCTTGGGGGCGCATCTCAGTTTCTTGCAAGCCGAGTGCGAGTTCCTCCCCGAAACCCGGAGGGTTTCAACATGAATAGCCGTGGGTGCAACCCACGGTGGATCGGGCGAAAACGCCCCGGCCCTGGAAGGGCCGAACTCCCTGACCACCAGCCGCAGTGCGACCCTTTCAGGGTCGGATCCTCGTTAGAGCGTGCCCACCGTGGGTTGCACCCACGGCTATTCATGTTCAAGCCCTCCGGGCTTGCCGACCTGCCAGCCATCCTGCCGTGCAAGAAACTGAGATGCGCCAGCCGCTTGGTTGCCGGTTACTTCACGCTGGCCAGCGCGGCGTTGACGGTGTAACTGCCGCCGGGCTTCGTGGCGAGCGTCGTCGTTGTGTCGCCGGAGCGCAGCCGGCAGGGGCCGCCGAGCGTGGAGCGGATGGTGGCTTGCGTTAGTTTGCCGTCGCGCCAGGTGAGGTCGGTCTCGAAGCCGCCGCGAGCGCGCAAGCCCCGGACGCTGCCGGCGGGCCAGCCTGCCGGCAGCGCGGGCAAGAGGTTGATTTCGTTTTCGTGTGACTGCATCAGCATCTCGCACACGCCGGCGGTGACGCCGAAGTTACCATCCATCTGCATCGGCGGATGGAGGCCGAAGAGGTTGAGGCAGGTGTTACGATTGGCGAACAACTGTTGGAACATCCGGTGCGCGCTCTCGCCGTCGTGAAGCCGGGCGTAGAGCGCCGTGCGCCAGGCGAAGGACCATTCGCGGACATCGGAGTCGGCGGCCTCGCCGCGCGCCACCAGGGATTTGCGGGCTGCGGCGGCGAGTTCGGGCGTCCGCGCCGCGCTGATCTGGCTGCCGGGGAACACGGCGAAGAGGTGCGACGTGTGCCGGTGGTTATCCTTGGGATCGTCGCGGTCAGTCATCCATTCCTGTAGTTGGCCCCAACTGCCGATCTTAGGCCCAACAAGTTGGTCACGCATGGTGGAGATTTTCGCGCGGTAGTCGGCGTCCAGCCCAAGGATTTCGCTGGCGGCGGCGAAGTTACTGAATAAGTCATAGACGATCTGCTGACTGTAACTGACGCCGTCCTCCGTGGGACCGTGCTCCGGCGACCAGGCATTGGGGACGACGAGGCGTCCGTCGGGCAGTGTCTTAAGGCGGGCGGTCCAGAACTCGCAAGTCTCCTTGAGGATCGGATAGGCGAAGTCGCGGAGGTATTGCTTGTCGCCGCCGAAGGCATAGTGCCACCAGAAGTGCTGGCAATACCAGGCGTTGGCCGTCACGTCCCACTGCCAGCCCATGTCGCCGTGGATGCCGTGCGAGGTGCGAACGGTCCAGCCGAGCGACGAACCGGAGGTGGTCTTAAATTCCTTCGCGGCCTGAGTGGCTTTGCGCCACGGTTCGAGCTGGCTGCGGACAAGGTCGAGCAAAGGTTCGTGACACTCGGCTAAGTTAGCCGGCTCGGCGGGCCAATAGTTCATCTGGACGTTTATGTTCGCGTGATAGTCGCTGTGCCAGGGCGGCTGGTTGTTGTCATTCCACAGCCCTTGGAGGTTAGCCGGTAGATTGCCGGGGCGGGAGCAGGAGATAAGTAGATAGCGGCCATACTGGAACATGAGTTCCTCCAAGTCCGGATCGCCGCCTTGTTTAGCGTGCCGCACTTTGCGCTGGTCAATCGGCAGTGCCAGCCGGTCCGCCGGGGTCGCGCCTAAGTCCAGGGCTACGCGGTTGAGATAGGATTGGAACTCTTTTACATGCGCCGCCTTCAGTGCCTCGTAAGGTTTCGCGGCGGCGGCGGAGACAGCCTTTGCCACCCGCGGCGACGGAGCTTCGCCGCGCCATTTCCGGGCGTAGTCCATCACGTAATCCGTCCGCGCAGAGAGTATCAGGGTAAGACTGTCACAGCCTTTGAACTCCAGCCGCCCGTCCGCCGCCGTAAGTGTGCCGCCGGTGGGCAAAGCTCGCAGTTGCGTGGCGTAATTCATGCCGTTGGCCAGCGCGCCGGTGATGGTGAGAAGGTCTTTCCCGGCGACCGTCACCGCTTGGTGTCCATCCGCGAGCACGATACTGCCGGTGTAACTGCCCGGCTTATCCGCTGTGAGCCGCACGACCAGCACGTCGTCCGGCTGGCTACAAAAGTATTCGCGCTGGTAAGTGACGCCGCCGGCCTGATACGCCGTTCGCGCGGTGGCGTCGGCAAGGTTCAGTTCGCGCCGGTAGTTAGTGGCGTCCTGGTGGGCGGACAGTTCGATGCGTAAGTCGCCGAGCACCTGATAGGAGCCCATGCTGTCGTAATCGCCGGAGAGATTTTCATCCCCCGTCCAGAGGCTGCTTTCGTTCAGCACGATACGCTCCGCCACCGGCGCGCCCAGGATGAGGCCGCCCAGGTGGCCGTTGCCGATGGGGAGCGCCTCGTTCATGCACTGGTTGGCGGCGGCTGGCTTGAGGTAAGATAGTGTGAGATCGCCGGCCGTCGCTGGCGGAGCGGCGCGCAAGGCGAGGAGGCCGGCGGAGAGTAGCAACGCGGGAAGTGCCCGGGGGCCGGGGAACAGTTGGCTTAGTTTGTGTTTCATAGTTTCAATAGTTTCAAGATGCATGGGTGAACTTGTTTCTGGCTTTAAGGCCGATCTCCGCGCCGGGCAAGCATCTTACTGCCGGGCGCGGGGTCGGACTTCAGCCGACGTTGTCTGACGAAAAGGTATTCATCGCTAACTTCCAAGTAATAGGTGTTACTTGTAGGTTCTGGCTCACGCTGTCTCACCGCAGCGGCGCGAAGAGCGCAGCGGTTCTTGAACCGGAACGCCATTCGTCGGGCGGGGCGCCCGGCAGACTATCGCGGGCGAGGACGCCCGCGCCACTACCGGTAGGCCGGCGCTCCACAAGGTCAAGCCCCCGCCGCCAACTGCCGCAGCACGTAGGGCAGGATGCCGCCGTGGTGATAGTATTCGATCTCGATAGGTGTATCTATCCGGCAGCGCACCGACACGGTCTCCACCGCGCCAGACTTGCGGCGAATCCAGAGCTTGAGGTCTTGTTGGGGCTTGAGGTTCGGTCCCAGGCCCAGCACTTCGTAGATTTCGGAGCCGTCCAGCTTGAGGGTTTGCGCAGTGACGCCGTCCTTGAATTGCAGGGGCAGCACGCCCATGCCGACGAGGTTGCTGCGGTGGATGCGCTCGAAGCTTTGCGCTACGACGGCCTTTACGCCGAGCAGGGCGGTGCCTTTGGCGGCCCAATCGCGCGAGCTGCCGGTGCCGTATTCCTGGCCAGCGAGGATGACCAGCGGCGTCTTGCTTTCGGCATACTGCATCGCCGCGCCGTAGATCGTCATCTTCTCACCGCTGGGTTGGATGAGCGTGTGACCGCCTTCCTCGCCGCCGAGCATGAGGTTCTGAATGCGGACGTTGGCGAAAGTGCCGCGAGTCATCACGCGGTCGTTGCCCCGGCGCGAGCCGTAGCTGTTGAAGTCTTCGGCGGGAACGTGCTGGTCGAGCAGATACTTGCCGGCGGGCGAAGTCTTCTTGATCGCGCCGGCCGGCGAGATGTGATCGGTGGTGACGCTGTCGCCGAAGATGGCGAGGCAGCGGGCGGCTTTGATTTCCACGATGGCGCTCGGCCGCTTGGAGAAACCGGCAAAGAACGGCGGTTCCTGGATGTAAGTACTGGTTTGGTCCCAGGCGTAAACCTCGCCGGTGGCGGCGGGAATTTCGTTCCACTTGGGATTCTGGCTGGCGAAGTCGCGGTAGAGTTGCTGGAAGATTTCCGGCTGGATGGCTGACTTCAAGAGGTCGCGGATTTCCGCCAGCGTCGGCCAGATGTCTTTCAGATAGACGGGCTGGCCGTCCTTGCCCTTGCCGATTGGCTCTGTGGTGAGGTCAATATCCACCCGACCGGCGAGCGCGTAGGCGACGACCAGCGGCGGCGACATGAGGAAGTTGGCCTTGATGCTCTGGTGAACGCGGGCTTCGAAGTTGCGGTTGCCGGAAAGCACGGAAGCAGCGACGAGGTCGTTGCCGACGACGGCCTCCTCGATATGGGCTTCGAGCGGGCCGGAGTTGCCGATGCAGGTGGTGCAGCCGTAGCCGACGAGTTGGAAGCCGAGTTGGTCCAGATAGGTCTGCAAGCTGGTGCGCGTCAGGTAATCCGTGACGACGCGCGAGCCAGGGGCGAGGGAAGTCTTGACGGTGCCGCAGACGCTCAGGCCAAGTTCCACGGCTTTCTTGGCCACCAAGCCGGCGGCGATCATGACGCTGGGGTTCGAGGTGTTCGTGCAGCTCGTGATGGCGGCGATGAGCACGCTGCCGTGGCCGATCTCGCACTTCAAGCGGTCGCTGGTGACGGTGATGTTGTCCGGGGCGGGATGCTGGTCGCGCATCTCGCTTTCGCTGGGGTCCACGCTGGGGTTGCGGGTACCGCTGGTCCACTCGGGGTGGAAGTTGCACGGCTTGTAGCCCTTGACGGCGACTCTTTTTCCAAGTTCGTCGGCGGGTTTGCCATAGCCGCTCTCGGCGACGGGCTTGGAAAACACGTTCACAAAAGCCTGCTTCAAGTCCGGCACGGTGATGCGGTCCTGCGGGCGCTTCGGCCCGGCCACGCTGGGGACAATGGAGCCGAGGTCCAGCTCGATCACTTGCGAGTAATCCACCTCACCGGCCTGCGGGATGCCGAAGAGACCTTGGGCGCGGTAGTAGTTTTCGTAGCGCCGGCAAAGCTCCTCGCTGCGGCCAGTCTGGCGCAAATACTCTACGCACGCTTCGTCAACTGGGAAGAAGCCCATCGTCGCGCCGTATTCGGGTGCCATGTTGGCGACGGTGGCACGGTCCACCAGCGGCAACGCTGCGGTGCCAGGGCCGAAGAATTCGACGAACTTGCCGACGACCTTCGCCTTACGCAGCAGTTGGGTGATCGTGAGCGCCAAATCGGTGGCGGTAACGCCTTCCCGGAGCGCACCGGTGAGGTTCACGCCGACGACATCGGGCGTCAGGAAATACACCGGCTGGCCCAACATGCCCGCCTCCGCCTCGATGCCGCCGACGCCCCAGCCGACAATGCCGAGGCCGGTGATCATGGTGGTGTGCGAGTCGGTGCCGACCAGCGTGTCGGGGTACGAGACGCCGTTAGTTTCCAGCACGCCTTTGGCGAGATACTCCAGGTTGACCTGGTGAACGATGCCGATGCCCGGCGGGACGACCTTGAAGGTGTCGAAGGCTTGCATGCCCCATTTGAGGAACTGGTAACGCTCGCGGTTGCGGGCGAATTCAATCTCCAAGTTGTTGCGGAAGGCGCTGGCGCTGCCGGCGAAATCCACCTGCACCGAATGGTCCACCACCAAGTCCACCGGGACGAGCGGCTCGATGATTTTCGGATTCTTGCCCATCCGCGCCACAGCGGAACGCATCGCCGCCAGGTCCACCAGCAACGGCACGCCGGTGAAGTCTTGCAAGACGATGCGCGCCACGACGAAGGGGATTTCCTCGGTGCGTTCCGCCTGGGGTTGCCACTGGGCGAGCGCCCGGACGTTCTGCTCCGCGACGCGCTGGCCGTCGCAGTTGCGCAGCACGGATTCCAAAACGAGGCGCAGGGAAACCGGCAGCCGGGAAATGCGGCCGAGGCCGGCCTGCTCCAGAGCGGGCAGCGAGTAAAACTGTCCCTGAGTGCCATTGCCGAGGTCAAACTTCTGCAAGCTGCCGAACAGGTTGTGTGGCTCTTTCATAGGCATGTGTCGTATTTCAAACGGTGATTGATTTTCGCGACGGAATAATGACGCGGACGCCCGCCGGTGTCAAGCGGGGTAGCAAACGAATCCAGGTCGGACGGGCCTGTGCCGCCATGACCTCGCCATAGTGGCACCGGCGTCCCGTCGGCGACCGTCCCGCTAGGCGTCTCGCCTGGCGAACACTAGCCGGGACGGTTATCAGGACGCTGGCAGCCGGGACGGGCGGCCCCACTTTCATGCGCCTCGCCATAGTGGGGCCGGCGTCCCGCCAGCGGCCGTCCCGCCAGGCGTCTCGCCTGGCGAACACTAACCGGGACGGTTATCAGGACGCTGGCAGCCGGGACGGGCGGCCCCACTTTCATGCGCCTCGCTATAGTGAGGCCGGCGTCCCGCCGGCGACCGTCTCGCCAGGCGTCTCGCCTAGCGAACACTAACCGGGACGGTTGGCGGGACACTGGCAGCCAGTTACGGCGCGGTAATCTGATAGAAGCGGTTCGGTGAATCAGGGTCCACCGCGAAACGCAAGATCTGCACCGGCGTCTCTTGGAGATAGTTGTAACATTCGGTCCACACGCCCGGCGTGAGTGCCGGGGAAGACAGCACTCGATAGACGCGCTTAGGCACCCCTATGACGGTTAGCTCCACTTGGGAGTCCGGAGTAAGCCGCTGGGCAGTGACTTCCTGCGGAGTCATCACTTGGAAGAACTGATTTGCATACCGGGTGTCCACCGGCACTCGGATCGCCTGCACCGGTGTAACTTGCAGGTAGTTCGTCAATTCACCCCAACCACCCGGTTCCAGCGTGTGCGAACCTAGCACGCGATGGATACAGTTAGTGCCGACGCCCATAATGGAAAGTTCCAAGCCGCCTTCGGGGAACAGGCGCAGGGCGGTGATTTTCAATACATTGGCCGAAGTAGGATCGGTGCCGGCGAGATACTCCTGTAGGTTGGTCTGGTGGTCGCCGTCGGGATCGCTGTTCGGGCCGTAAGTGGAAGTCGAGCCAAACCAGGCCAACTCCCAGCTATCAGGCAAGCCATCATTGTCCGAGTCATCCGTGACGAAGTCCCGACCGTCCATGCGGAAGGAAAACGCCTGCGCCGTGGCGGCGGCGTTAGTGACCGTCAGGTAATACGGATAGCCCGGCAGCCAGGGCCAGGAACTGTTGTAAAGCATCCGGTCAAGGCTGGCGTTGGCACCACTGCTCGACCAATGGTCGGCTGAGGTAGCGGTCGGGAGCGTGCCTTGGTCCAGGAACAGTCGCACGGTGCTGGCATGAAACGCGGTGTGCTTCCAGCGGCGGGCATCGCCGGGAACGTCTATCCGG
>CAINDV010000504.1 GCA_903847485.1 uncultured Verrucomicrobiota bacterium | reverse complement strand
TTGGTTCGGCACACTGAGCCTTCTGCGGTGACTGAGCCTTCTGCGGTGACTGAGCCTTCTGCGGTGACTGAGCCTTCTGCGGTGACTGAGCCTTCTGCGGTGACTGAGCCTTCTGCGGTGACTGAGCCTTCTGCGGTGACTGAGCCTTCTGCGGTTAATTCCGCCAGGGACTTGCCGAATAATGCGGCCCGCCTCGTGCTTGGGACCGCTCAACTTGGATTGACCTACGGCATTGCGAACCGCGTCGGGAAGCCGGACGCCCAGGCCTGCAAAAGCCTCCTTTCCACCGCCTGGACCTGTGGCATCTCGATCTACGATACGGCTCAGGCCTATGGCGACAGCGAACGCATTCTGGGCGACTACTTCGTCCACTTTCCGTCGTGCCAACCGCGCTTTATTTCGAAGCTGCATCCCGCAGCGGTCATTGACGATCCCGCCGCCATCCGCCTCCACGTCCACGAATCGCTCCGCCGGCTGCGGACCCGCCAACTCTGGGCCTTGTTGCTGCACCGCGAGGCGCATTTCGATCACTGGCAAAACACCCTTGGCGCCGTCTTGAAGGAATTGCGCCAGGAGGGCTTGGTAAAGCATCTGGGCCTCTCGGCCTACAGTCCGGAAGTGGCCCGCGCCGCTCTCCTCGATCCCGACATCGGCGTCGTCTCCATTCCGGCGAGCGTTTTTGACCGCCGGATGAAACGGGCCGGCCTCGACCAACTGGCGCGAGAGCAGAACAAGCTCCTGGTCCTGCGCAGCATTTTCCTCCAGGGTCTAGCGTGCCTGCAACCAGCCGAAGTGCCTCATACGGTCCCGGGTGGCGCTGCCGCAGTGTCCGTGCTGAACGATTTTTGCCGCGCGCGCCAGTTGGAGCCTCGTGAGTTTGCCTACGACTATGTGCGAGCCTGTTTCCCCGATGGCCTTGTCACCATAGGCGCGGAAACCCCGGAGCAGATTGCGCAAAACTGTGAACTGGCGAACCGCTCCCGGGTGGAACCAGGCCTAGTGGAAGCTTGGGATGAAACCTGGCCGAAGGACACCGCTGGACTGCATAACCCTGCGATGTGGGAAAGTGCTGCGAAAGCGAAGGAGCGTGAAAGTGCCGGCACCCCCTCGGAATGCTGATGGTTGTAGGAGCCAGACTCTCTGACGAACGTCCTCCGCGAAGCCTATGAAGACCGTCGCGATCATTCAAGCCCGCATGGGTTCCACCCGCTTCCCCAACAAAGTCCTGCGGCCCATCAACGGCCGGCCCATGATCGAACTGCTGCTGGCTCGATTGGCGAAGGCCAGGCGCATTGGTCAGATCCTTCTGGCCACCTCGGATGACCCGCGTAACCAACCGCTCGTTGACCATGTGCGCCGCCTTGGTTACGAAGTCTTTCAGGGCAGCGAAAACGATGTCCTGGACCGTTACTACCAAGCGGCTAAGCCTCATCAACCAGACACTGTCGTCCGCATCACAGGCGATTGCCCTTTGATTGATCCGGAGTTGGTTGATCAAGTCCTTGCCGCCTATGAGGCCCAGCGTGTTGACTACCTGTGCAACACTCTACCTCCAACCTACCCGGATGGATTGGATACCGAAGTATTCTCCTTCCGCGCCTTGGAGCAAGCCGCCCAGAGTGCGACCAAGCCTGCGGAAAGGGAGCATGTCACACCTTTCATCCGCGAATCGGGACTGTTCAAGACCGGCAATTTTGCCCATAAAGAAGATTATTCGCAGGAGCGGTGGACCGTGGACGAAGCTGCGGACTTTGAAGTTGTCTCCGCCGTATTCAATCACTTCCACCCCCGCACTGACTTTAGCTGGCTCGAGGTGTTGGCGCTCCGCCAATCGAAGCCGGAGACATTCCAAGCCAACCAGCACCTCGCGCGCAACGAAGGCGCCACCTTGGGGACTGGTCAGAAACTCTGGAAGCGCGCCAAACAGGTCATCCCCGGTGGCAACATGCTGCTGTCCAAGCGTGCCGAGATGTTTCTGCCCGACCAATGGCCCGCTTACTTCAGCAAGGCCAAGGGCTGCAAGGTCTGGGACTTGGACGGCAAGGAATATACCGACATGCTCATCATGGGCATCGGCACGAACACATTGGGCTACGGCCACCCCGAGGTGGATGACGCCGTGCGTCAGACGGTCGCGGCGGGCAACATGTCAACCCTCAATTGCCCGGAGGAAGTCTATCTGGCCGAGAAGTTGATTGAATTGCATCCGTGGGCCGATATGGTGCGGTTTGCGCGTTCAGGCGGTGAGGCCAACGCCATTGCTATCCGCATCGCCCGGGCGGCCACCGGCAAGGACAAGGTCGCCATCTGCGGCTACCACGGCTGGCACGACTGGTATCTGTCCGCCAATCTGGGCGATGACAAGAACCTCGCGGGCCATCTGCTTCCAGGTTTGGCCCCCAATGGCGTGCCGCAAAACCTGCGCGGGACTGTCTTTCCTTTTAACTACAACAACTTTGCGGAGTTGGAAGCCTTGGTCAACGCTCACGAGATTGGCGTGATCAAAATGGAAGTGGTGCGCAATCTCGGCCCCCAGGATGGTTTCCTGGATAAAGTCCGCCGCTTGGCGACGCAGCGCGGGATCGTGCTGATTTTTGATGAATGTACCTCTGGCTTCCGCCAAACGTTCGGCGGACTGCACAAGATGTATGGCGTCGAACCCGACATGGCGATGTTCGGCAAGGCTCTGGGCAATGGCTATGCCATCACCGCCGTCATCGGACGCCGTGAGGTCATGGAGGCGGCGCAGACCACTTTTATCAGCAGTACCTTTTGGACGGAACGTATCGGCCCGGCCGCTGCGCTCAAGAGCTTGGAAGTGATGGAGCGCGTCAAATCGTGGGACCAAATCACTCAAACCGGCCTTGAGATCACCGCCCGGTGGAAAGCCTTGGCTGCGAAATATAACCTCTCCATTACCACCAACGGCCTGCCCGCTTTGACCGGCTTCTCCTTCAACAGCCCTAAGGCTTTGGCCTACAAGACGCTCATCACGCAGGAGATGCTGGCCAAAGGTTACCTGGCTGGGACGAGTGTCTATGTCTGCACCCAGCACACTCCTGACGTCCTGGAGAACTTTTTTCAGGCGCTCGACCCCATATTTGGTCTGGTGAAGGAATGTGAAGAAGGCCGGGATGTATTGAAGCTTCTCAAAGGGCCGGTGTGCCATGCTGGCTTTAAGCGCTTGAACTGATCAAATCGAATGAAGGTCATCTTCAGAACTGACGCCAGCCAGCGCATGATCGCCACGCCTCGACGGAGCAAATGCTCGAAGTCTCTACCACTGTGTTCAAGACCTTCGCCGGTTGGCTGGCTAATACCAACCCAGCTAGCTTTGTCGCAGGCCCGATGATCGAGCCAGTGTTCCGCTTGTGGTAAGAGTCCCGGTGTGTTATGGTGTATTCAAATTATGAATAATTCAAATTATGACGAATCCAAAGTCAGGAGAGTACGGCAATGAATGAACTGCATCGCTGTTCGAAATGTGTTGAGCCTCAAACGCACGAGACGATCCTCTTTGACGAGAAAGATGTCTGCAACATCTGCCGCCAGCATGAGTACAAGCAGACCCAGATTGATTGGGACGCAAAGAAGAAGGAACTGGATGCGCTCATCGAGTCCTACCGGGGCAAATCCGAGTACGATTGTTTGATTCCCTTCAGCGGCGGTAAAGACAGCACGTGGGCGCTTTACTATCTCGTCACGGAGTACAAATTGAAGCCGCTGGTCGTCCGGTTTGACCATGGTTTCCTGCGGCCCAACACACTGGAGAACACGACTCGGGTTCTGCGCCAACTCGGCGTGGACTTTCACCATTTCACGCCAAACTGGAAAGTGGTGCAGAAAGTCATGCTTCAGAGTTTTCTGGAGAAGGGTGACTTCTGCTGGCACTGTCACACAGGCATCTTTTCCTACCCGATGTGGGTCGCGATCCGATACAACGTGCCGTTGATCTTCTGGGGCGAGCCTTCGGCCGAATACACCGCCTACTACAGCTACGAGCAACCCGAGGAGGTGGATGAGAAGCGGTTCAACCGGTATGTCAACCTCGGGATCACGGCCGAGGACATGTACGTGCGTCTGCAAGGGACGGTGGACAGCCGGGATCTGAAACCGTTCTCCTATCCGCCCTTGAAAGAACTGCGCCGCATCAACTACCGCTCCGTCTGCCTGGGTTCCTACATTTCCTGGGACGTCAAAAAGCAATCGGCCATGATCCAGGAGAAGCTGGGCTGGAAGGGCGATGAGGTCGAGAATGTGCCGCCGGAGTACAGCTACGAGAAGATCGAATGCTACCTGCAGGGCGTCCGCGACTACATCAAGTACATCAAGCGCGGTTACACGCGCCCGACCCATCTGGCGTCCCTGGACATCCGCAACCACCGGATGAGCCGCGAGGAGGCGGTCCGGTTGATCAAGCAGTACGAGGGCAAACGCCCGCCCAGCCTGGACTTGTTCCTTCAATTCGTCGGCCTCACGGAAGAGGAATTCCTCCAGATCGCCATGAGCCACGGCGTTTCTCCGTACCAGCATGACCCGGCCACCGTGACGCCGGGCCGGAAAGTCCATGACTTCGCGCACTGGTCCCGCGATGGCGCCATGCCGCGCGCGGACGCCGAGGCCCAGCTCGAACGCTGGAAACGCAGCCAGCATTGATCGCCCTGCCGCGGCGCATTCCCGTCCATGATTGCAATCGTTGACTATGGCATGGGCAACTTGCTCTCCGTGTACAATGCGTTGGAAATGCTGGGAGCCAAACCCAAGGTTTGTTCCCATGCCGCTGAGCTTCAAGACGCGGAGCGCATCATTCTGCCGGGCGTCGGTGCCTTTCGCGATTGCATGAAGCACCTGGCGGAAGGTGGCTTTGTCGAGGCGCTCCAGGAAGCCGTGCTGCAACGCGCCCGGCCGATCTTCGGCATCTGCCTCGGCATGCAAGCCATGGCCCGCACCAGCAGCGAGGGCGGCCGGCATCAGGGACTCGGATGGTTCGCCGCAGACGTCGTGCGGCTGACGCCATCTGATCCATCTTTGCGTGTGCCTCAGATCGGTTGGAACGAAACGGAACATCGGCGCGGCAGCCCCATGTTCGCGGGACTGCCCTCGAAGGTGGACTTTTACTTTGTCCATTCCTACTCCATGAAGTGCGATGACCCGGCGACGGTGGAAGCCACCTGTGATTACGGCGGCGCGGTCACCGCCGCCGTCCGCAAGGACAACATCTTTGCCACGCAGTTTCATCCCGAGAAGAGCCAGGACCATGGCTTGAAAATGCTGGAGAATTTTCTCCGCTGGAACCCGTGATTTGCTGAAGCGCCGTCTCATTCCGAAGTTGCAGATGAAGGCCACCGGCTTCGGCTCGGCCCCGCGCATGGTGTTGGTGACGACCGTGCAATTCCAGAAGGTCGTCGAGATTGGCGATCCAGTTTCGCAGGCCAAGATCTACGAGGCCCAAGCGGCCGACGAGTTGATCTTCGTGGATCTGGATGCCTCCATCAACAGCCGCGGCACCGTCGTGGAAGTCGTCCGCCAGGCCGCCGAGCAAATCTTCATGCCGTTTACGGTCGGCGGCGGCGTGCGAACCATAGCGGACTTCCGCAAGCTGCTGGCCAACGGCGCCGACAAGGTCAGCGTCAACACCGCGGCGGTCGAACGCCCCGAGTTGATCACCGAGGCGGCCGAGGTTTTTGGCGCGCAGTGCGTCGTCCTAAGCATTGACTACCGGCGGGACGCCCAAGGACGCTGCCGCGCTTGGATCCAAGGCGGCAAGACCGAGACGCCACGGGACCTCGTGGACTGGGCCGTCGAGGGCGAACGGCGCGGCGCGGGCGAGATTCTGCTCACTTCGATTGACCGGGACGGCACAGGCAGCGGCTTGGACTTGGACGCCACCCGGGCGGTCACGGATGCGGTCTCCATCCCTGTCATCACCTCGGGCGGATGTGGCCTGGCCGCCCATTTCATCGCCGGGTTCCAGAAAGGCGGCGCCGATGCCGTCTCGGCCGGCACGTTCTTCTGTTTCAAGGACCAGAATCCCATGCAGACGCGCGCCCACATCAGCAACGCCGGCATCCCAATCCGGCTGCACACGTGATCGAAATGCGTTTCGTAGCACAGACCAGCGAACTGCCCCCGCCGCCGCTCGGCGAACGCGAGCGGGTGCTGGGACTGGAGGACGGGGCGGACGTTACATGGGCACGCCCCGAAGCGGTTGAGTTCGTCGCCGGCAGCCGCGCCAAGGCCCGTTTGGAGTTGCTGGGCACCGGCGAGGTCGTGGTCAACTGCAGCAGTCACAGCGCGCTCACCCTGCTCACACGAGGCCGCGCCACGGCACAGGTCGCGGTGACCGGCTTTGCTCAGTTGAAAGTGGAAAGCTACGGCGAGAGCCAGCCTTGCATCGTTGCGGACGGTCACACGCACTTGCTTGTGCTGGCCTACGATTGCAGCCGACCGCAGTTGCGGGCGACAGATTTCAGCGTGCCGATGGTTGTCGTTCACGACCGCGCCCAACCGCGCTGCGCCGATTGGCCGGTCGAGTGGCAGGCCCGCACTTCCGAGGTTTACATCGGGCAACGACTCGTCCGCTTCGCCACGAAGGAGGTCGCGATCGCCGCAGCCTGTCGCGTCCACGAGGAATGGCAGCAGTGCCAGAATCGGTATGTGGCCTGTCAGCGCGTGCCCGGGGCGATCCCGAAGAATTGTCCCAATGTCGTGGACGTACGCTGGCAGTTCGGTACCATTCACATTGAACTGCCGGGACCTGGCAACCCGAGGGCGTGGTACAGTCCCGACGCCCACGACAGCGAACCGCTCACCGAGGTCAACCGCGCCCGATGCACCCGTCACCACCTGCCAGAGGAGCCGACATGACCGACACCGTTCCCCGCCTTGATGGCAAACAAATCTACTTGCGCGAGGTCCGCCTCACCGACATTGACGCCGGTTACTTGCGCTGGATGAACGACCCTGAAGTCAACCAGTACCTCGAGAGCCGGTTCCACCCGCTGACGCGCCAAGACCTCGAAGCCTTCGTCACCAAGATGCAGACCGCCCCCGACAACGCCTTCTTCGCCATCGTCGCTCGCGACGCCGACAAGCATGTTGGTAACATCAAACTGGGGCCAATTAACCGGACCCATCGCACCGCTGACATTGGACTGCTCATCGGCGAGAAGGACCACTGGGGCCGCGGCATCGCCACCGAAGCCATTCATCTGGTCACTGAGTACGGTTTCGGCACATTGAACCTTCACAAGTTGACCGCCGGCTGCTATAGCTGCAACCCCAGTTCGGCTCGCGCCTTCGAAAAGGCCGGCTATGCGCGCGAAGGACTGCGCCGGGAACAATTCCAATCCCATGGTCAGTTCGTTGACCAAATCCTGATCGGTAGGGTTTGCCCAAAATGATGACGCTTCTCATTCGCGCCGATGGCAGCGCCCAGATCGGCACGGGCCACCTGATGCGAATGCTCGCACTGGCCCAGGCTTGGCAGCCTCGTGGGCATGTCCACTTCCTCTCGGCTGAAATCACCCCGGCCTTGGCGGCACGGCTGGCGGTGGAAGAATTCGCCGCTTATCCTCTGGCTGCTGTGCCAGGAAGCGCGGAGGACGCCGCCGCCACCATCGCTAGTGCGCGCGAACACGGTGCCGCGTGGGCGGTGGTGGATGGCTACCAATTTGGCGCGGACTACCAGCGGCGGCTCAAGGATGCCGGCCTGCGCGTGTTGCTCCTTGATGACTATGGCCACGCCGGCGACTACTGCGCCGACTTGGTGCTTAACCAGAATCTAAGCGCCGACGCCGCGCTTTACACCCGCCGGGCGCCCCATACCCGGCTGCTCCTGGGCACCCGCTACGCGCTGTTGCGCCGTGAGTTTCTGGCCTGGCGCGATTGGAAGCGGGAGATTCCCGCCGTCGCCCGCAAAGTGCTCGTGACCCTCGGCGGTGCCGACCCGGACAATGTGACCGGCAAGGTCATTGAAGCTCTGCGTGGCCTGGATGTGGAAGCCAAAATAGTCGTCGGCGGCAGCAACCCCCACCTCGAATCTCTCCGATCTTCCATCTCCAATCTTCCATCTCCGGTGCGCTTAGCCGTGGACGCACCGAACATGCCAGAACTGATGGCCTGGGCAGACGTGGCGGTGGCGGCAGCGGGTTCAACTTCTTGGGAATTGGCATTCATGGGTTTGCCAGCCGTCGTGATGGTGCTCGCGGAGAACCAAGTTGGGATTGCCGCAAGTCTTGAACGCGAAGGGCTTAGTGTCAATCTGGGGGCGCACAAGGGCGTTACCATCGAGAAGATTACCAGCGCGTTACAATCACTGTTCGCCTACCCGCCGCGCCGCCGTGCGATGAGCCGTCGTGGCCGCGCGATGGTAGACGGACTCGGCGGGGAGCGCGTTTCTAACCGGCTGGCCGAGTACGAGACTGAATCAACAACGTCGTTTTCGTCTTCGGGCAAACAGTACAGCGTTCTAACCCCGCATTCAAATGCGTTCAAATCATGAATACTTGCGTCGTCATCGATAATCCACGGAGTTGGTTCGTTCCATTTGCCAAGCACCTCGTGGAACATCTCGCCGGATTTGGCAACGCCTGTCTCCTTCGTGCGGCGGAAGAAATACCGGTCGGCAACGAAGTGGGTTTTGTGTTGAGCTACGAAAAGAAAGTCCCAGCGGCGATTCTCGCGCGCAGCCGGCATAATATTGTCGTCCACGCCAGTGCCCTACCCTATGGCAAAGGGATGTCGCCGATGACATGGCAAATCTTGGAAGGCCGGGATGTCATACCCGTCACTCTCTTCGAAGCGGTCCCGGCATTCGATGCCGGCCCGATCTATCTCCGGGATTCGATCTGCTTTCGAGGCCACGAGCTTCTTGACGAAATGCAGGCAGTCCTCGGCGCAAAGATCATCGAGATGTGTACGCGGTTCATGAGCGAATATCCAGACATCGTCCTGCGTGGTCGGGCGCAAACCGGCCCCGAGAGTCACTATCGCTGGCGCAAACCGGAGGACAGCCGGCTCGACCCGAACAAGACTATCGCCGAGCAGTTCAACTTGCTGCGCGTCGTGGATAATGAGCGCTACCCGGCCTTCTTCGAGTGGAAAGGCCGCAAGTTCAAGATCAAGATCAGCCCAGCGGAGGATCGCAACACATGACTGCGTTCATCGAGATCGCCGGCCGCCGCATCGGCCCATTACAGCCGACATTCTTCATTGCCGAGATGTCTGCGAATCACGGCCAGGATTTTGAACAGGCTGTAGAAATCGTTCGCGCAGCTAAGGAGGCCGGCGCTGACGCGGTCAAGCTACAGACTTACACTCCGGACACACTCACCATTGACTCGCGCCGGCCTGAGTTCTTGATCGGCAAGGGCACCCTCTGGGAGGGCCGTAACCTTTACGAACTTTACGGCGAGGGCTTCACGCCCTGGGAATGGCAGCCCAAACTCAAAGCCGCAGCGGAGGAACTGGGTCTGCATTGCTTCTCCACACCCTTCGACAACTCGGCGGTGGACTTCCTCGAAAGCATGAACGTCCCAGCGCACAAGATCGCCTCCTTTGAGCTGGTTGACACGAGTCTGCTCCGCAAGGTTGCCGTCACGGGCAAGCCGATCATCATGTCCACCGGCATGGCCACGCTGGCGGAGATTGACGAGGCGGTGCGCACCCTGCGCGGGGCAGGCTGCACGCAGTTGGCCCTGCTCAAATGCACCAGCGCCTATCCATCCCTGCCCGAGGACATGAACCTGCGAACTATTCCACACCTGGCGGCGGCATTCGGTGTGCCGACTGGTTTGTCGGATCACACCCTCGGAATTGCCGTGCCCGTGGCGGCGGTGGCGCTGGGCGCCTGCATCGTCGAGAAGCACTTGACCCTGCGCCGCAGCGACGGCGGTCCGGACGCCGCCTTCTCACTCGAACCAGCGGAGTTCAAGGCGATGGTGAACGCCGTCCGAGTGGCGGAAAAAGCCTTGGGGCACGTGAACTATGAAGTAACGGAGAAGGAGGCGGCCAGCCGGGTCTTCCGTCGCTCGCTCTTCGTGGTGAAAGACATCAAAGCCGGCGAGCCGTTCACGCCTGATAATGTGCGCTCGATCCGCCCGGGCTACGGCATGGCCCCGAAATACCTGGACGAGGTCATGGGACGACGCGCGGTCAGTGATATTGTTGCCGGAACACCGCTCAACCGCGAATTGCTCGGTTAGCTTCGAGCGTGGAAATTTTCCCATTCCGTGACACAAACAACAGACAAAATCAACAAGCTGTCTAATTGCATTCCGGCTAATACCAGTCCGGCATTATCAGTGCCAGGGGATGCCAAACCGGAGATCGCCAGACGGCCATCCTTGCTCTATCTGGTCGGATCTCTTGCGGGTGGCAATTGTGTTGCCATGATGCTGAACATGGCCGGCGGAGTGTTGATGGGGCGGATCGTGGCTCCGGCCACCCTAGGCCTTTTCAATGGCATTGGGCTGGTCCAAGGGTATGCACCGTTTCTACAGTTGGGCATTCTCAATGGCCTCAACCGCGAACTGCCCTACTATGTGGGCAAGGGCGACCGGCAACGGGTCGAGGGACTGGCGGCTGCCGCGCAAGCCTGGGCGCTGGCCGTCGGTGGTGTGGTGTGCCTGGCTCTGCTTGGCATTGCCGGCTGGCAATTGGCTCTCGGCAAAATGTGGCTGGCGGCCGGCTGGTTCACGAATGCCATCTTGGCGCTGTTTCTTTTTTACACCACCACCTACCTGCAATGCACCTACCGCACCGCGCACGACTTTTCGAGACTGGCATGGGTGACCGTTGTTCAAAGCTTGGTGGGATTGGCGTTGCTCGGGCTGGTGGCGTGGTTGAATTTTTATGGCTTGTGCCTGCGGGCATTGCTGACAGGGGCGATCGGAACGGCAATTCTTTTCCTCTGGCGTCCCGTCCGCGTCGGGCCAAAATGGAACGCCGGGCACCTGAAACACCTGCTGGTCATCGGTGCACCGATTTTTGGAGTTGGGATGCTTTATTCATGGTGGACAGTCATCAATTCAACGCTGGTCCTCAAATTCGCGGGAGTAGAAGGGATGGGGCTGTATGCCATGGTCAGCATGGCCAGTTCCGCGATGGAGTTGCTTCCGTCGGCCGTCTGCCAGGTGGTCTATCCCCGTATGGCCGAACAATTTGGACGGAGTCACAACCTTGATGAATTGCTTCGCCCTGCGTGGAAGCCGATGCTGGTTACCGCCGCCGGGCTTATTCCAGTGATCGCCGGGGCGTGGTGGCTCGTCGGGCCAGTCGTGCGCCTTGTCGTCCCGGCCTATGCGGCCGCGGTGCCAGCGATGCAGTGGGGGTTGCTTACGTCCATTGTCGCGAGTTTTGGTCCCGTTTGCAATGTCTTCAACGTGATTCGCCGACAGGACCTGTATGTTGTGGCCATCCTTCTGGGCATGGCCGCGTCTGGGGGCAGTTTGATGTGGCTGATACGCAACGGAGTTTCGCTCGTGGCGTTTCCGCAGGCTATGCTGATCGGCCGCGTGGTCTTCATGTTACTTTGCTATATCTTTATTATGCGCATGCGCCACAGAGAACAAGATCGTAATACGGTCGCAAAATGAGGACGCATACCCGGTTGCCGACAAGCGCAATTCGGGGCCAGACACATCGCGTTTTGTTCAGATTTAGACATTCGTCATGAAAACCGCCATTCCCCGCAGTTATGCCGCCTGACCGGTCTTTGCTATCGAGCGTCCCAGCGGATGCCTTTTTCGAGATCGAGAATCAGCTCTACGAGCCTCGATTTCAGGGGGTTCCTATCGGGGCTACATTGGTTGACTTTTTCGTAAGAAACTTTCAAGATGCCGCATTGTCTCTCAGTTACGCGGCAGCTTTGAGGGCAACCCTTGGGCGGTGGCGCTTTAATTACTTGGGGCGTCGGTGCCACTGGCCAGCGCCGCGGTTGGAGAAGGGCAGGCTGCTGGTCACCTGGCACGATGATACCCCGCGATTCAACGACCTGGTGTTGCCCGTTCTGGCTGAACTTGGCGCGGGCCAGTGCAACGTGATAGCTCGCGCGCCGTCTGTAGGCGGGAGGTTGCCTCGCGACACCGGGCTTTGCACGCCGGAACAGGTTTACACCGGAGACCGGAGCGTGTGGCGCCGGGAATACCTTCGATGCCGCAGGCATTGGTGTCACTCCGTAAAGAAATGGCTCAAGGCGGAACACCTGCCCGGACACTTGCTTCCTCATCTGGAATACGCTCTTGCGAGGCGCAGTTGGGAGATATTCAATTTTTTCCACTTTCTTGACGAACTTCAGCCGACGGCCGTGCTGACGGAGACAGAGCACAACACACCCTGGTCCTGCCTCGTTCTCGTGGCGCGGCTGATGGGCATTCCAACGCTAACGATGATGCACGGAGCCATCTATCCGCCCTATGGCTACACACCGCTATTGTGTGACGTGGCCCTCTGTTGGGGCGAGCAGCAGCGTGAGCAAATGGTCGGACTAGGAACGGAGCCTGAAAGGCTTCGAGTGACAGGCTGCCAACGGCTTGTGCGATGTCCTCGGGCAGACTGCGGCGAAGTGCGGGCCAGGCTGGGTCTCCCTGCGGAAGGCCCCTTGATCATGCTGGCGACCGGCCCCATCCCGAAAGAGAGGAGGCGAAGGTTGGTGTTTCCTTTCGCTGAGGCTTTCAAGGACACAGCATTGGCAACAGGGGTAGTGAGGCTCCACGCTTCGGAGAAACTGGAGGATTATCGAGAGGAGATGGCCGAGTTCCCCTCTATTCGATTCCTGGAGAACGCACCATGGAGCGTGGATGAAGCGATGGCTGCCTGCGATGTAGTGGTCATCAATAACAGCGGCCTCGGTAACGATGCCTTGGTCATGGGCCGGCTTGTGATTCTCATGGACGTGCTTGACGAGCCCTTGAGCAATGGCCAAGTCCTGGCCGACAAGGCTGGCTGCCCAATCGTGCGCTCCGCGTCGGAGCTTCGCCAGGCGGTGGATAGAATTCTGACGGATCGCGTTTACCGGGCGAGGCTTAAGAATCAGGCCGAGGCATACGGTGCCTGGTTTTGCGCTGCATTTGGTCAAGAAGCAGCTAGAAACGTGGTCGTCGAGGTCAGGAGGCATGTCGGCGGCAGTGGCGTGCTCTCTCGATAGACTACTTAATGCTTAATGTTGCTTTAGGTGTGCACTTACACCCTTCAGAGCAACCCCAAAACTGATGGCCATAAGTATTCAAAATCATGAGTCGTGGGGATTGTATCTGCTTCGGCGGCTGCGCAACGCGCGCGCGAAGCTCTATACGTTCTTGGTGCGCTCCTATTTTCGCCGACTTGAGTCACATCTCCACCCGGATACCGAGATTATCAATCCGCAGTATGTTTCGATCGGCAGGAACGTGGTTATTCGACCCGGTGTTTGGCTTTATGCGATTACGGGAGACCCTAGTTCACCGGATCGGTTTCAACCTTCCCTGGAGATTGAAAATGGTTGTAGTATCGGGCGTTTCTGCCATATCACCTGCTCGAATCGCGTTGTGCTTGGTGAGGAGGTGTTCCTTACTGAGGGAATTCTGATCACGGATAGCTCGCATGGATATGAAGACCCGAATACCCCGGTTATTGCCCAGTCCGTGGTATCATCTGGCCCAGTCGTGATTGGCTGCGGAACTTGGATTGGAAACGGTGCGCGCATTCTGGGCAGGGTCAGTATCGGGCGCAACTGTGTCATTGGCGCAAACTGCGTCGTGACCAACATGGATATTCCCGACCACTCGGTCGTGGTTGGGATACCGGCGCGAATCGTCCGGCGCTATGATCAGGCTTTGAAGCTCTGGCGTCGCACGGACGCCCACGGAAACTTCACGGATGCCGGTCAGCCGACAGAACGGCGAGAGTGCATTGACCGCCCATGAGAACCAAACGAGCAAAAAACCGGCCCCGAACACTGATCACCGAAAGGTTCCTGCCACAACCGTAAACAACGATAGAGATAAGCTTTTGTCCTAGTTGACGAGTCGATGAGCTCGAAGAGAGGTATTTTAGTAACTGGTGGCTGCGGTTTTATTGGCCGGAAGCTCTGCCTGCGCCTTAGGAAAATGGGCTTAAGGGTGCGGATTTTGGATAATTTAGCCCCCCAAGTGCATGGCACAAGTCCAGACCTGAGCTGGATCAGCGACGCCAGTGTAGAGTTCATTCAAGGGTCGGTATGCCAGCCGGAGATATGCCACCGAGCCGTCCATGAGATGCAAGTAATCGTTCATCTGGCCAGTGAAACGGGAACTGGCCAATCAATGTATGAAATTCGCAGATACATGGATGTAAATGTAACCGGAACGGCAACCATCATTGAGGCGGCCATTCAAGCCGGGATTGAACAACTCGTCCTCACTTCATCCCGCGCGGTTTATGGCGAGGGAACATGGGGCTGCGTGAAATGTGGGCCAGTCCATGCCCCGGCACGTCGTTATTCCCATGCCACGCCGGACAATTGGAATCCAATCTGCCCGAAGTGTGGCGAACATCTGTCTGAACTCCTGCCAACAGCGGAAACTGAGTCCTTGGAGCCGACCTCTATTTATGGCTTGAGTAAGCTGGCTCAAGAGCAGATGGCAAGGGTTGTGGAGAACAGTTCATCACTACGATGTTCGATCCTCCGCCTGTTCAATGTTTATGGGCCAGGCCAGGCTTTGAACAACCCCTATACGGGGGTGCTGGGGGTTTTCATAAACCGCGCACGCCTCGGCGAGACGCTGGATTTGTATGAGGATGGGAATATTCTGCGGGATTTTGTGCATGTGGAAGATGTTAATGATGCAGTTGTGAGGGCGTTGGACAAACAGCAGTCGGTTATCGCCAACATCGGCAGCGGGACCACGGTTTCCATCAGTGAGCTTGCCCAGGCAATAATTACCGCCTGCTCGTCTCGGTCGGGGACGAGAATCACCGGAAAGACGCGCCGGGGCGATGTGCGAGGTGGTCTGGCTGATATCCACATTGCAAGACAATTATTGAACTGGCAACCCAAAATCAATTTCGAAGATGGCCTAAAGGATTATGTTGCGTGGGCATTGGAACAGACTTTTGAAGACCGTTACGAGCTTTCTCTGGAGGAGTTGCGGAAGGCGGGTATTTATGCATAAAAAAAAAATCATCATCATGGGTCCCCCTTGCGGCCATTATACGACAAGTGTCGCCAGGGGATTTCGATCCAACGGGTTCGAATCCCTCGCCTTTGAATATGATGAAGGACCGAGAAGCATCCACCACAGGTTCCTGCGCGCTGCGCTGCCAAAATGTTGGGAGGATTATCGCCACGACAAAAATGAACGCCTGCTTGGGGAGGTTCTCAAGGAGAGCAAGAATGCGTCAGCCGTGATCGTGATCAAGGGTGACGCGATTCCCTTTGAGCGAATGCAACAGCTAAAAGCTGAAGTGGGATGTCCCCTGGTTACTTGGTTTATGGATTCGTGTGCGCTGGTGGAGCGCGGCATGGATCGGGCGAAATTGAGCGACTACCTCTTCTTCTTTGAGGGGGAAGACAGGGAAGCGCTCCAAACGGCGGGCGTGCGCTGCAGACACATTTTCCTGGCTTATGATGAATGCTGGTATCAGCCGATCGAGCACATCACACCGAGTATTGACGTATCCTTCGTTGGGAATCCCTATCCAAATCGAAATGCATTTTTCGATGAACTCTCGCTTGAGTTGGGAAAAGGGACGTTCAAATGCCGCTTCTACGGGCCGTTTGTTTCACTCAGAAGACCGTGGAACCTGGGCGCGTTGGCCCGGAAGTATCCTCACGCGATTTCCAATTTTAGGCACAAGACTCAACTCGAGCATGAGCAGATTAACCGAATCAATGCTTCTTCCAAAGTCGCTATGAACCTCCTTCACTTGCAGTCCCTTTACAGTCTAAACATGAGGGCCTTTGAGACCTGCGGGAGCGGCTGTTTTCAGCTCATTCAGGCACTGCCGGCTGTGTCGGAGTGCTTTCGCATAGGCCAGGACGTGGAAACATTCTCCACGGCAGGGGAAGCCGCCGACAAGGTGCGATTCTACCTTGCGAACAATCGAAGCCGCGAAAGAATTGCAGGTTCCGGACTCCAAAGGGCGCTAGAGCGACACACGATGCGGACCAGAGTTCACGAAATGGTCTGCGTGATGAAGGACGAAGGCCTGTTTTAAACCGCGCCAAACGACTGGTGACCATAACGCCTGCGGCGGCGGAACATTTTCGCAGGCGGCGGGGGGGGATTCTGATATGCTGGCGCATGCGGTGTCGCAGGTGGATCTGGAGAACGCGCCGGAAGGGGTTGAGCCGCCCCAAAGCCCGATTAGTCATTTCGCGGGATCCATTTACGAAATGATGAATCAGGACGCCGTCGCCAACCTGGCCCGGTGCCTGGCGCTTTGCCAAAAGCCGGTGCGGTTTGCCTGCTATACCCCGAACACTTTGGGTTTCTTCAGCCGGTCTGGCATGATGAACGAACACGTGCGCGTGCTGTTTGCGCCCAAAGACGAGGTGATGCAGGCCCCGAGGAGTTCCTCAATTGTGTTCCTGCCGCTGGCGTTCCACTCGCCAAATCATTTGGAAATCTGTGTCTCCGTCTGGTTAAGTTGAATGGGGCATGCAACTGCGGCAAAGCATGCATTACCATTCGGTGCTGACTTGATGGACTGAAGTCTTGATCTTATGCAGACCGCCTCCCAAAACGTCCATCAAAACCCGTCACCCCAAAGACTGCGGATCATGCATGTTGCGTTATCGCCTGAAACAGGTGTTGCGAGTGTGATCTCCACGCTGGCAGCGCATCAGCTACAGCAAAATCACAGCGTTTGTTTGTGCATTGGCCTGGCAAAAGCACAAGCCAAACCGAAGTGGTTGGACCGCCACGATCATCGGATCGTGAGAATGCCGTTTGCCTCCAGCGGGGTTTCTATGGTTTGGCTGAATATCATGGAGCGGTTCATTTCCGGCCCGATCAGCCACGCTGTTGCGGAGTTTCATCCGAACGTGCTGCACTTTCACGACCCGTCTTTGGCTGGTGCTTTGCTGCCTCTGGGTAATAAAAATAAAAAACGCTGCACAATTGTCACCTTCCACGGCCTGCAAAACGCAGTTCCTCTGCGGCAGCAACCTCTCCGCCGTAAGATTCATTCGTGGTGGGTTCGCAGATCTGAAAAGCTGGCAGATAGCTTTGTCACAGTAGATCCATTCACGCCGGCTGCCGCATCGGACTTTTTTGGCGTGATGAAGGAGCGGTTCACCTATATTGCCAACGGGGTAGATGGCGTCCCAAACCATAATCGGCAAGGACGGGGCGCTGGACGGTTCATGGTCGGTCACGTTGGAGCCCTGGTCCCGGACAAGGGATGGCAGTTGACGGCACAGTCGGTTGATAATCTAAGGAAGCAAGGGAAAGACGTGGGATTTCTCATCGCCGGAAATGGGCGTGACGCCAAAATTGTTGCAGAATGGGCGAGCAAACGTTCAGAATATGTGACTTATTTGAATTGGGTGGATAACGTGCAGGAACAGGCATTCAGACTGCTACATGCATTGGTCTTGCCGTCTGCAGGAAATGAAGGCATGCCCATGGCCATTCTGGAGGCCATGGCTGGAGGCGTGCCGGTCATCGCTACGAGCGTGGGCGGTATCCCGGCAATCATACGAAATGGCTCGGAGGGAATCCTAGTGGAAAGAGACGTTAAGGCAATTGCGGATGCTATTTCTTTGCTGATGCAATATCCCAAATTACATCAGCAGATTTCAGAACAAGCGTATGCTCGTTGGCGGTCCAGTTTTAGCGCCGAGAGCATGGAGCACGCATATTACGAACATTATATTAGTTTGTTGGATCAAATGTAGTTATGGAAGGCACATTATTGTCCGCATTTTACAGGGTCATCAATTTCTGCACAGCACAACGCTGATGCAGTCAGTAGCCTGAATTCCCCAGTTGGGGGACTTTCGGAGTTGATGCTTATGACTGCGGTTATTGCGAGGTCTTGTCCGCCCTAAGAATACTAACCTAGGCAACTTCTCGCTAAACATTTCTATAGAGTTTATTTTAACACTGCGGGCACGACCACAAAGCGAAAAATCCATCGTTAAACAAACTAAAAAACAAACCGGAATAGTCTCTTACGCCTCAATCGCAAAAGGGACATTCACGCTGAACCAAAACAGTGGTGGGCATAAATCAAACATGCCTGATAGCAACCATTTGCAGGATGGGATTACCCCGCATAACACATAAGGCACGCGCGAACAATGGCTAGCCATGCTACAAAGCGTGGTTCTCACAAATAACAGAACAATGACAAAGTGGGCTTAAACTTTCAATCTACACGATTAATGCTTTGGTTGAAAAGGCGTGGAATTGATTTTTCCACGACCGCAACCATTGGCAGACAGGGTTTGCACCTAACAAAAGACGATCTCAAAGAGAATTTTGCATATTTCAATGAGAGGATTGACGAAATATCGCTTGATTCGATGTTTAGCAAACCTCCAGTGTTTGCAGAAACATTTTTGAACTATTTGGGTGCAAAAAGTGTTCATTCCTTCGACTTCTCCCCATACGAAAAAGCGACGTTTGTTCACGATATGAACCTGCCGATCCCGGAACAGCATAAAGAAAAATACTCGCTGGTTATTGATGGGGGTTCCTTGGAGCACATATTCGACTTTCCCACCGCCATGAAGAACTGCATGGAAATGGTTAAGGTTGGAGGACATTTGGTTGTCCTAAGTCCTTGCAACAATTATGTGGGACACGGCTTTTATCAGTTTGGTCCTGAACTGCTTTTCAGAGTCTTTGCTCCCGCTAATGGTTTTAAGATGGAAGCAGCACTTTTGATGGAAGAAAGACGGAACGCAACCTGGTGGTCGGTGCGTGACCCGGCGGAGGTCGGTTGTCGGGTCACGCTGGTTAATCATTGCCACACGAATCTGTTTGTGCTTGGACGCAAAGTGGATACCGTGATGCCGTTCCAATGCAAGCCGCAGCAAAGTGACTATGTCACGTGCTGGACGGGCCACGAAATACGGCCCCCAACTTCGACCGTTCAGCGAGCAGTTCAGCGTCTTGCCCGGATGTTGCTGGGTGCCAAACGTCATAGAGTTCGAGCTATGATGCCATTTGATATACAAAGGTTGTTAACCCCGCGCTATGATCGGCGCTTTTTCACGCCTGTTGATTTGAGGAAAACCCGTTAGGGCTGTTTGAATAAACAAGGCGTTATCTAACAACATGTTGGCATGAGTTGTGCAGTGAGTATAGCATGAACACTTACCAACCGAGTTTCTTCGATGAAGCTGAACGCAAATTATGCCCTTTCAATACCTCGCGAATAGATTAGCTTCTGTGAAGCAGCCTGGTGGCCCATTACCTGGCGCATCTCGCCGACTTGGGGCAGCCTCGGTGGACGTTCCAGGATCAACTGCGGGCACATTGCGCCCGGCTTTTCTTGTTGCGCAAGATTGGGCAATGTCTTGGAAGGAAGTTCTTTTGGTAGGGTTCACTGTGATAGGGGCTAGTTTGATGACTATAGATGCAGTGAATGCGCGAGCTGGCGCAGCCATCTTGCTTGTTGAATGCTTTTTCAGCATGGCATCTCCACTCGCTGCATTGACCGCATTAATAACGTCGCAATGTGTTATGGATCCTCCCGGGTGGCCAATTACCGCGACCCAGACGCTTTGTATTGCCTGCTCAATTCAGGTGATGTTGGCCCCGAGCAAAAGCACGTGGCCAGGCATTAAAAGCATCCTTTATCTTTGGCTTCCGGGTGTTTTATATATTTATGCCCTGGATTTTGTCAAATATGGAACGGTAGCTTTGCATATATATCTTGCCTTGTCACTGATCATAGGGTTGATTGCGTCCTACTACATTGGCAGGATACATAACAGATTTCACTTAGCTCTGTTTTGCATGGCACTCGGTTTCATGCCACTAATCGTCGGGTTCGTGTTACATGGCACTAACATTGATGTTCAGGGCTATACTGCTAGTGAGTCAGAGCGCGGAGAGGAAGGTTTTGGTGCCGGTCGAGGTGACATAAACTACGCCGGTGCCATGCTTGCGTTAATGACGTGGGTCATGATAGCACTGGCACTCAGCGATGGTATCCGCCGCGCTCCATGGCGAACACGGGCAGGTGTAACCGGCATAGCCTTCCTGAGCGCCTTTCTCGCTTTACCCGCCTGTATAGGAGCCATGTCTCGGGGAGGATTCGTCGCCTATGTCATGGGCTTTATTACCTTGTTCGCTTTCTCTCTGAAGAAACGAAGAACACTATATCGGCTCGTGGGAATCATACTGATCCTGGCAATAGTTGTTTTTAGCTCAGGGCTACAGAGGGGTCTGGGGACAAGGCTTGAAGCGCTGCGATTTTTCACACAAAAGCAAGCTGATATGTCCATACTAACCAGTCGCAACGATGTCTGGACAACCGCATTCGAGGCAATCAGGCAAAATCCACTCATTGGACCTATTGAAGAAAATCCAATGAACAGAGATTACCAAATTTTTTGCGCACATAATGTATGGTTGGATTTTGGAATGATGGCAGGAGTTCCTGGGATGCTATGGTTTAGTTGTTTGTTTTTCTGGCCAATATATCGTTTGATCAAAGCGCGGCCGGGCGATGATTTGGCTTCGTATTTTGTGGGCTATGCCATATTGTTCTGTTTGTTTTTGTCACTATCGGCTGTCAACTACAAGCCGTTCTGGCTGTTTTGGGTGCTCTGCTTGGCTGTATCGGAGTCTGCACGCTTGAGCGCGACTCGAAAGCGCGCGGGTTAAGACTTTTTATTCTGAAGAGTCTTCGCAACGGTAGTGTTTGAAACCGCAACCGAAGCCACTGGGTGCAAATTAACTGTTCTATTCAAATTCGGGGCGTAACGTTTTGCTTGCTTGCGACAACCTGTGCTCATTGAGTTCATATGCAACTTGCACAAGGGCAGACTAACTTCGCCTGAATGGCCCGCGCGGAAAAGATTGCTTGTCAAACTTTCTAACCCATGCATAATCACATTTCCTCAATAGTGGTCGCGCATCGAGTTGTTGATCAGGTCAATCTGGCGACAACGTGCGAAATGCGAACGAGTACCGAACCCCGTCATCACATACACGGGCTCGGCTTTGGCGCACGTTTGTTGAGGCAAACTAAACTGGTTGTATTCACAAATGCCGAGCTCTCCATCCATGAAAACGGCAAGCAACATGTTAGCCAAATTGGCTTCACCCAATGGTTTCGCCGCTTTTGGCAGGCTGCAACAGTGTTTGGGTATCCCTCGCCGGGGTGTTTGTTGCTGGGCTTTGCGCGACTTTTTCGACCCTCCGCTCAACGCATACTCGTGATTTTTTCAGGTCCGTCACCTGATGGTTCCGCTATGAGGCATTGGTGGCGGGTGCTTGCATACAGGATCGGAGTATGGGGGGCGACCGACGTGGTTGCAATTAGCACCGCAGCAATGGTATTTGTCAAGCATGCTAATGCATCATGCCGTGTCTGGACTTCGCCGGTGACCGTAGATATGGACTTTTTCTGTAGCATTGGAAGTGATGCGTCAGCCGAGCAAATGGAATTACCTGACAAGTTTTACTTAGTGGTTGGTGACTATACTCGGGATGACTCATTTATTTACCAAGCGCTTCAAGGGGAACCGATACCGATTCTGCGGATTTCGCGTGATCCATCTATCGCTCAATTGGTGGCAACCATCCAGAAGTCGAGCCGGGGTGATCGTATTTTGTCCAAAGTTTCTTTTGGATTGCTTGCGCGCTTGTATCGGGAAGCTGCGGTGTCTATCTTTGTATCTCGCTTCGATGGATGGCAGCCAGCGGGAGCAACCTCGTTGTCCGAATGTCTAGGCTGTGGCGGTATAGCCATAGCCGAAGGCGGCGGAGTGATCGAGGCCGATTTCGGTAATCTTGCAAAAGATGCCGTTGGATGTCCGATTCGATTTTTCCCGCGCAGAAACGCGGCTGAATTCGTGCGTATGGTGCGGGAGATGGGTTGTATTGATGAGCTTGAGCGGCTAAAGTGGAGGGAGCAATCGAGAATCTTTGCGAGCCGCTACCTCGACATCGAACATTCATTTAAGGTATTTGAATCGGTGCTGGAGGCAAAAGGTGCCCAAGAACAGTAGAACAAGAATCGTGATTTACTGTTGGTATTTCCAGAGATGGCACAGCGCACCTCTTTGTGAGGCGTTTCGCGTGGGGCGACAGAACCAGTCGAGACCTTTGGAAGACGTGCTGCGTGTTCTGGCTGCGAAGGCTGGCAGCTATAGAAGGGAGGGGGATTAGAAGGTGCTAAGAATCATTCATGCTGTTCCGAGAATCGGTCCGGAATCCTTCGGAGTTGGCCGTGTGGCGACCAGCTTGGCCAAGGCTCAAATTGACTTGGGATATAGTGCTGAAGTCTGGTGTTTGGATGATCACGAAGGTGCGGAATGGGGGGCGAGAGTTGCGGGCTTGCCCATGGATTGCGTGCGCCGCTTTTCGTGTGCCGGCTTTGTCAGGGAGGGCTTTAGCTACGAACTCATCCGCGCGGCAAGAATGGGGCTACTCAACGGTTGTGAGATTGTGCATTCGCACGGCATTTGGACGGGCGTCTCGCTAGCGATAGTTCGTTGGCGGCGCGTGGCCCGGTTCGCCACAATCGTTGCACCTCATGGATCGCTCTCGGCTTGGGCGTTGAGCCGGAGTCGGTGGAAAAAGAGGTTGTCACTGTGGTTCTACGAAAATGCTAACCTGAACGGAGCGGCTGCGCTTCATGCCACGGCTGAACAAGAAGTTAAGGACTTTAGATCATTTTCGCTGGCCCAGCCGATTGCTTTGATCCCAAATGGGGCGTCGCGAGAGCGGCGCGCAGGTTCCGAGGACGCACTTCAGTTCCGGGCTCAACACAATATTCCCAGCGAGAAACGGATCATGCTCTTTATGGGGAGGATCACCCCGCAGAAGGGCCTACCAGTGCTCATCGAGGCGATTCTAGCAAATCGCGAGCGCTTTAGTAAGTGGTTGCTGGTTATCATCGGCAGCGACGAGTTTGGGCATTTGGCAGAGGTCATGGCCTTGGTGCGACAATATGGTCTGCATGAGCAAATCACGGTTCTCCCGCCATGCTTCGGGCAGAAGAAGTGCGACGCTTTTGCGGCTGCCGAGGTGATGGTGTTACCTTCCTTGAGCGAGGGATCTCCGATGGTTGTACTTGATGCACTTGCCGCAGGAGTCCCGGTCATTGCAACCAAAGCATCTCCTTGGTCGGACTTGGTTTCGCATGAGTGCGGTTGGTGGGTTGAGGCCGATGTGGATGGGGTTGCGAGCGCGCTCCAGTCTGCCTGCGTTCTGACCCCTGATCGGCTAAGTTTGATGGGGGCACGGGCTAAGGCACTTGTTGCTGGCAAATATGACTGGGGGGTTTTGGCCCGACAGACCATCGAGCTGTATCGCTGGATCCTCGGAGAAGGCCCTGAACCGAGCTGTGTGATTGGCAAGACTCGAGACTCTGCGGCGGAACCGACCAAGGATGCCCGTGGCGAGCATATTGCATGAGGCATTCGTCCCACTACGCTTCTCAATTTTTATGAACATGCTTGTCTTGGGCGGCACTGGTTTTATTGGCTCGTATCTGACCGAAAACCTTGCCGCAAACCGCCATCGTGTACGCGTCGTGGACCATTGCCCAAACATTTGGGGGCATGCGGTGCCGGGAGTGGATTATCGTTTTTTTGAACTCGATGACCGCGGCGAACTCGACAAGGCACTGGAGGGTATCGAGGTTGTTTTCCATCTGATAAGTTCAACGGTTCCAAAGACCGCCAACGAGAATCCTCTCTATGATGTTCAGTCCAACCTCGTTGGTTCTCTGGTTCTGTTTGAGTGCTGTGTCGCACACAAGATAGGCAAAATCGTATATGTATCCAGTGGTGGCACGGTGTATGGTCGTCCCGTGACTCTTCCGGTTGGGGAGAGCCACGCTACTGAGCCGGAGAGTTTCTATGGCGCGACCAAGCTTGCCGTCGAGAAATATCTCGCTCTCTTCAGTAAAGCACATGGGCTTGATTACGCCATCCTGCGCCCATCGAATCCTTACGGGGCGAGGCAAAATCCTCACGGCCAACAAGGGATTATAGCGGTTCTTTGCTGGAAGATGCTGTCCGGTGAGGAGATCGTCATCTGGGGGGACGGCAGCGTCGTGCGAGACTATGTTCATGTCACGGACGTCGCCGAAGCGATTGCCCGCGCGGGAACCCAAGCGACTCCTGAAAGGATCTACAACGTGGGATCTGGTGTTGGTGTCTCTTTAAACGAACTCGTCAAGATCATCACAACTTTGACCAAGAAGTCACCGAGGATCAGATACGAGAAGGCTAGGGGGTTCGATGTTTCAGCTATCTACCTAGATGCTACACGAGTGAAGGACAGTCTCCTTTGGGAGCCTTCTGTGAAGTTAGACGAGGGAGTATCTCAAACTCTGGACTTTGTCAGGACTAGACTCCTCGGAACGTGAGCGGAAATTGCGGGAGATAAGGGCTTGGAATGTGGTGGGCGGCAATCCCGCAATATTCATCAAACTGCGACTGACGGTCCCGGTCTACCAAGCCCCTGCGAGCCGTGGCTCACATGTTTAGATTCGCAATCATAAATGCCGTCTATCCTCCCGAGCCGGTGGTTTCGGCCCAGATGGGGCGGGACTTGGCGGACTATCTAGCGCACGACGGAGCGCGGGTGACAGTGCTCTGTCCGTATCCGTCGCGACCGCTTGGGGTGGAGTACGCGGACTTCAGCCCCAGCGGCGCTCTTCGGGTGGATTGCGAGAACGGGGTGGAGGTGGTGCGGTTGCCGTCCTTCCGTGCGCCCCAGTCCAAATTCTTCACCCGCATGTGGGAGAGTTGGAGCTTTGGCCGACAAGTATGCCGTTACTTGGAAGGGGAAATGGATGAGGTAGATGTGGTCTATGCCAATACCTGGCCGTTGTTCAGTCAGGCGCTCATCGCCCGGCATTGTGCGCGTCGGGGCATACCGTTGGTCCTGCATCTCCAGGACATCTACCCTGAGTCATTGCTGGGCAAGGTTTCCCGTTGGTCTCGCGGTTTGGTGGGCGTGGCACTTACCGCCTTGGACCGCTGGATTGTCCGGCGGGCAGCGTGTGTGGTGGTCATCTCGGAAAACATGCGGCGCACTTACGTTGAAAACCGCGGCATGGCGTCCGAGAAGGTCATCGCCATCTTGAATTGGGTGGATGAGCGCCGTTTTGAAACTTTGCCCGCGCGAGCAGCAGCGTGTGCCCACTATGGAATTCCGGAAGACCGGTTCACCTTTCTCTACCTCGGCAACATCGGCCCAGTGGCGGGGGTCGAGGGCCTGATTGAGTCGTTCCACGCGGCGGGCCTGAAGCAGGCGCAACTGGTGATCGCCGGGGACGGCTCCTCCAAGGCGGCATGTATCGCACGGGCCAGAAGCTTGGGCGCGAACGACGTGCGCTTTGTTTCTGATCCAGACGCCGACAATGTGCCCTTGCTCCAGAGCTTGGGCCACGTCTGCCTGTTGCCGATGCGCAAGGGTGCGGGCCTGAGTTCCATTCCCTCCAAGTTGATCGCCTATTTGCTCTCGGCCAAGCCAGTGCTGGCCACACTGGATGCCGGGAGCGACACCGCACGTTGCCTTCATGAGGCACAATGTGGTTGGGTGGGCGAACCGGAGCACGTCGAATGGCTGGCTGCGAAAATGGCCGAAGTCGCCGCATTATCACTGGCATCGCTCAACGAGATGGGAAACCTGGGGCGAGTGTATGGGTTGAAACATTTTTCGAAAGCCGGAGGGGTGCAGCGCCTGGCCTCAGTCATCCTCGAGTCGGCCAAGGATCGCGGCAAAAAAGGATAGCCGCCCAATTGTAATGTTATGATTGCGCCCGGAGCGAATAGGCAGGCGAGAACGAACCTTGAGGCGTTGGAGAGGCATCACATCGAGGATGTGGTTCGCATCCACCTTCAAGGTTTCCCGAGCTTTTTTCTAACCTTTCTCGGTCCTCGCTTTCTACGGGAGTTTTACAGCTCCTTCCTGGCAGACCCAGTAGGTATGGGTTTCGTGGTGAGAGATTCGGCTGGCCAAGTGATTGGCGCGGTGGTCGGTTCAATTGACCCAAGGGGGTACTTTACGAGGCTGCTCAAGCGGAGGTGGTGGGCATTTTGCCTCGCAAGTGTCAGCGCCATGGCCAGGCGACCCTCCTGTGTCCCTCGTCTATTCCGGGCGGTATGCTACCGCGGTGAGGCGCCAAGCGGGCCGGTGCGGGCCTTGTTGAGTTCCATCGTCGTGTCACCTGCTGCTCAGGGACGAGGGATAGGAAAGATGCTCCTGGGGGCATGGATCACGGAGGCACGCCGCCGCGGAGCTTCCGGGTGTTACCTGACTACGGATGCGGAAGGGAATGACGCTGTGAATTCATTTTACCAGAAAACCGGATGGCGGCTGGAGTCGTCCTATTTGACCAGGGAAGGCCGCCGGATGAATCGCTATGTGCTAGATTTGTAAGCCCCTTTCTGACAAGTGTTCTTTGCGCTCCTTTGCAGCAACTCATCGGTCTTGTAGTCTGTAGTCTGTGGTCCTATGGCCCCGTAGTCCTGCTCTCTGCCCTTCCCTTCTGCTCTTTCTTGAAGCGCACCCTTGACCTGCTTGCCGCCGCAGTGGGTTTGCTCGTGTTGGCGCCGGTTTTACTGGCGCTCGCCCTCACTGTCTGGGCTGGCACCGGCTTCCCAATCCTGTTCCGCCAGCAACGGCTCGGACGCCATGGACGCGATTTCAGGGTGTTGAAGTTCCGCACCATGAGCGTGGTGCCAGAGGCCGAGAGCAACAGTTTCGAGGCGGGCCGAACCCAGCGCGTTACCCCCATCGGCCGCTGGCTGCGCCGGACAAAGCTGGATGAACTGCCCCAGCTCTGGAACGTGTTCCGGGGCGATATGTCGCTGGTCGGTCCTCGACCGGAAGTCCGGAAGTGGGTTGAAGCCTATCCCGAGCGCTGGGCTTTCGTTCAGACCGTCCGTCCCGGTATCACCGATCCTGCCAGCATCCGCTTCCGGAACGAGGAGGAAATCCTGGCTTCTTCGGCTGATCCTGAAGCCACCTATCGCGAGGTCATTCTCCCGCAGAAACTCGCGCTCTACGAAGAATATGTCCGCCATCGTTCCTTCTGGGGCGACCTCGCCATCATCTGCAAAACCATCTGGGTGGTCCTCCGCGTCCGGTAGTTTTTTGGCTTCAGCTTTCAACTCTCAGCCTTCCCCTATGAAAGTTCCCTTCTGTCGCGTTGACTGTTCCTCCAACGAAGTCAAATATGTCCAGGAAGTCTTGGCCAGCGGCTGGCTGACCACCGCCGGCAAGACCTTTGAGTTCGAGAAACGGTTTGGGACTGCGGTCGGCGGCAAGCACGCCATCGCCGTCAACTCCTGCACCGCCGCCCTGCACCTCGCCCTCGAAGCCGTCGGCATTGGGCCGGGCGACGAGGTCTTGGTTCCCACCCTGACGTTCACCGCCACAGCGGAGGTCGTCCGGTACGTGGGCGCGGACCCGATTTTTGTGGATATGGAGTATGGCTCTGGCTTGATTACTGCGCCGAGCATTCAGGACGCCTTGGAATCGCATCCCAAGGTCAAAGCGGTGATGGTCGTGCATTTTGCCGGACAGGCAGCCAACATGCCGGCCATATTGGACGTATGCCGTCCGCGCGGAGTGCGCGTGGTGGAAGACGCCGCCCATGCTTTTCCCACCCGCTGCGCTGGGCGCATGATCGGCAGTTGGGGCGACATCACCTGCTTCAGTTTTTACGCTAATAAGACCATCACCACCGGCGAAGGCGGGATGCTCGTCACGGACGATGAGTCCCTTGCAAAGCGCGCCCGCGTGATGCGGCTCCACGGGATTGACCGCGACATCTGGAACCGCTTTACCGCCAGCCGTCCCTCTTGGGAATACGACGTGGTGGCGCCGGGCTTCAAATACAATCTCTCGGACCTGGCGGCGGCTGTGGGCCTGGCGCAATTGGAACGTGCGTATGAATTCCGCGACCAGCGGCAAGCGGTAGCCAAGCGTTACCTGTCCGCGTTGGCCGGTCTGCCCGGAGTGGACCTGCCCATGGTCCATAGCGTGCCGGAAGATCACGCTTGGCATTTCTTCTGGATAGTGCTCCAGCCTGAAGCCCGCCTCAATCGGGACGCCTTCATCGAAGGCTTGATGGCCCGTGAGATCGGCTTTTCCGTTCACTACAAGCCCCTGCACCACATGACCTATTACAAGGAGCGTTACCACTTGCGCCCCGAGGACTTTCCCAATGCTGAACGCCACTGGCGCGGCTGCGTCTCCCTCCCACTCTACCCCGGCATGACCGAAGCAGAACTGGACTACGTCATCCACGAAGTGCGTTCTCTCCTGTCGCCGTCCTGACCTCCCCCGTAGCGGTGCCTCGACAGAGCGCCGCCATTTGGAAGAATTCAAGAAGAGTGCAGCGTCTTCAGATTTCGTGGAGCCTCGGAGTGTTGTATGCGTGGTGCCCTTGCCGGGCGGCCCAGATCAAGCCCACTGCGATACTGTGGGAGCCGAGGTAACGAGGCTGAAATCATCGGAGAATCAGAGACTCCTCACGTCGTTTCCTACAGTTTTGAAATCCCTTTCTCTGTCTGGCATTTTGGGCGGCTTCATAGCCGCCCTTTTTTGTCTCTCTCTTCTTTCGGATTTCGTTGTTCGGACTTTGGGTGAATTAGCGACCCTCTGCTTTACGGCCGCCCGGCGTGGTGAACCTTGGGCCGGTGAACCGCTCCCCTCTTTCCCGCCGCCGTCCTCGACTCCTCCGCCTTCCGTGGCTTGCCACGGCTCCGCCCTCTCCCTTGCCCACCGCCTCTCCAATTCATCAGTTGTTGCTGGATTGTCTGTCACGCGTCACTGACCCGGCGACGGGCGCTCGGCTGGCACAGCTTCCCGCCACGGACTGGCGGGAACTCGTTCAAGTGTCGGCCAGGCATGGCGTCGGCCCGCTGCTTTACGATCGGCTCACCACGGGCGCGTTTCCGCTGCCAGTGCCCGTCGGGGTCATGCAGACCTTGCGCGAAGCATTCCTCATGAACGCCCTCCGCAACACCCTCCTCTATCAAGACCTCGCCCAGGTTCTCACCGCCCTACAACAAACCGGCATCCGCGTTGCCGTCCTCAAAGGTGCCCACCTCGCCGCGCTCATTTACCCCCACATCGGCCTGCGCCCCATGGCCGACATGGATCTGCTTGTGCCCGAGGCGGACTTGCCAAAGGCCGACACCCTTTTGCGCAAAATCGGCTACAACACGAAGAGCGAACCGAGCTTCGACGTGCGATCTCAGGTAGGCAAACACCTGCCGGAGTACCTCAAACCACCCCATCCACGCGTTGAGATTCACTGGACGATTGCTCCGCCTGAACTCTTTTACAAGGTGAACCCTGTAAGGTTGATCGAGCGGCTCCGCCCAGTCACTATCGCCGGTGTAGAAACCCACGTCCTCTCGCCCGAGGACTTCGTGCTCCACCAATGCATCCACCTAGCCGTCCACCGATTCTGTCTGCACGGACTTCGTCCTATCTGCGATCTTGCGGCCACCTTGCACCACCACCGGGAAGAACTGGACTGGCTCCAGATACAGTCGCGCGCCGCAGAATGGCGGGCCGGGAAGTGTGTCTATGTGGCGTTGCGGTTGGCGAGTGAGTTAATGAGTGCCGAGGTGTCGCCTGCCGCTCTCGCCACCCTGCGGCCCGAAAGCTTCGCGGAACGCTGGTACACTATCGCCCACGAGCAAGTGCTGCTTGCTGGGGTGGAATCTCCGCCGGATGACGTCGAGTTGGCCTTGTCACCGGCGGGGGCTCTGGCGGAGGGCGTCACCGGCACACGCCTCGTCGGCAAAGTAAGATTCATTCTTCGGATCGCCTTTCCACCGCGCGACCACATGGTTGCTTACATGGCTCAGTTCCACTCGCTGCCCCTCACCGGCCACCGCCAATACACCTGCTACCTCACCCGTGCCTGCGACTGGGGCGGCCATGGTTTCCGCCTGTTATGTTATGGGGCCACTCACCGCCAGGAAACCGCTGTCCGGGCCCGTCAGTTGCAGCGGCAAGCCCAACTCTGGCGCTGGCTCACCGGCCCCAACTTCCCGTAGGGCAGACACCGTGGCCGTCTGCCAGTTCCGGCGACTTTCCAGTCTCCTGTCCATTTTACCCGATCTCGACCCTTACCATCCGTGACCCGCCGCCCTGCCTTCGCCATTCGGATTCTGGATTCCACATCCTCGCCACGCTGACTTCTGACCTCTGACTACGTTCCCTTCAACCCTTCGCACGACCTCCGTTCAGCCGCCCCGGCCCTCCGCGTGCAACATGCGACTCGACTCAAACATGCTGCCCGTCTGCTGCCCGCCAGTCCACAACCCCTGGGGGCGCGACGCGGTGATGGGGATAACCATCCTATTCGTGCAACGCCAATCTGCTGACCGATCTGGCTCTGCAGCGCAGCGTTCTCTTGGGCGTGCTAGCGAGCAATTCCCTGGCTGGCCCATTGCCCCGAAATTTACGAGAACTCCATTCCCGCCTCAGCGCATGTCTCTCCCCCCACATTCTGCGCGTGACTCAAAACGAAAGGATCTGGTGCTGGGGCGCGACTCGAATCAGACCTTGCCAAGAAAGGTTTTATTGGCTGAAATATGTCTAGTCACTATCCATACTCGCGGTTATGAAATCACTCCAAGCCGAGCGCGACCAAATCCTTCAGCAGATGGCCCAGATCGATACCATGGAATACGGATCCCTCCACGCCGAACGCCGTCCGGCCCAGGGCGGCGGCACCACCGGCCCCTACTACAAGCACCAGGTCTGGGAGCAGGGCAAGAACTTGAGCCAGCGGATCCCTGCCGCCGAGGCTCCTGCGTTGCAGACCGCCCTCACCAATCGCCAGCGATTCGAAGCCCTGGCCCAGGAATACATCGCGCTGACCGTACAGTTGACGCGTCGGCGTGCCGAGGACGCAACCAACTCAAAACAGAACTCCAAGTCGTGGCGGCGGCCGTCGGTTCGGAAGCCGAGGCTTTGTGATCCCAGCCCGTCAGCGGCTGGCGACTGAAGGCTGGACTGCGAGCGACTGGGTGGCAACAGCTCTGCGCACGGCCCTGCTGCCAGATGGCGGCCGGCTCTTGGAAAGTATGCTCAAAGACCTGCCCCTGCTTCTGCCAAACAACGCCAGCCGTCCCGGCGAGAAACGCACCGCTGTCGGCACGCGGCATTGAAGCCCTCTTTGGCCCGCTGAGGTGAACATCTTACACCCGCGCCGCACTGCCCCAACAAGGCGGAGCACGCCGCCCTTGTGGGTCGCTTTTGAGCCTCGCGCAGGGTGTAAACACGGTTTCGACACGGTCTGGCTTGCGTTTGCGTGGCTAAAACCCTTGTTTTGTATACAAATTGTATACAGCGCAAGTGGCTCACTGACAATTAACAATGCCGCTTTCATCGCGTTTTGTACGCACCGAAGGTGCATCCGGTGTGAGGGGTTCGGGGAGGGCAGCCGCTGAGATTGTGGCCGGCGGTTGGGCGCTGCGCGTAGGTGGGGACGTGGGGGCGCAGGTGGGAGGGGTTCGGGGAGGGCCGCCGCTGAGATTGCGGCCGGCGGTTGGGCGCTGCGTGTTGGTGGGGACGTAGTGGCGCAGGCCGAATGCCGGCGAGCGGGACGACTTGGAGCAGGCGGATTGTCGGGAACTGGTGGTCGGCCGTTGGGGGAGCTTGTGCAGGCGCGGCCCAGACGGGCAACTGCGGACGCTGGGCGCGTGGTTGGGAGGTGGCAGGAGCGGACGGGGCTGAAGGTGCTTGGGCTGGTGGGCAATGGTCGCCTTGCAGGCAGTTTGGTCGTGGGCTGGCTGGCGGCGGGGATAGCTTTAGCCGGCGCGGCGGGACAGGGGGGGGCGTTCGGTTGGCGACCCGTTTTGGGTTGGGTGACGGAGGTCGATGCAAAGCTTCATGGCCCCTGCGCCGGCACGGGCGAAACCTCGGAACCCCGTCAACGGGTCGCCGGTTGTTGGGAGTCAGTCACAGGTGATGAACGGGGACGGATACGCCGCCCTGCCCATCTGTCCGCCGCCGGAAGCCAGAGGCGGCAAAATTTTCCCGGTGACCGGACAGCGGGGCGGGGTGGTGTTCGGACGGCCGAACCCCTGCGCCGCCCCAGCTTCCGCAAACGAAACCACGCCGGCGCGTGCCGGCGCGGTCGTGGGTTCAGAGGGCGTCGCAGTGATCGCGCAGCTTTCCCCGCTCGGCGCGGGCGGTTCCTTGCAAGCCTGCCAGCGGCTCCTCGTACTCAAGTTGGAACATCAACTCGGGCCAGTCGCGGCTGGCGGTTTTCAGGAAAGCCAGCGGCGGCCCCCAAGCCGTGTCGAATTCGTAGCATACCCCGCCTTCCCAACGCTCGGCCAGCACGCTGTGACACGCGCCCCACTTGCAGCCCCAGTGCTGCTGCTCCCAGTCGTAGCCGGCCGCGACGTAGCCCGCAGCCAAAACTGCCGGCGGGATGGCCAGCAGGCGGTGGAAGCTCAGCGCCTCCTCTG
>CAINDV010000503.1 GCA_903847485.1 uncultured Verrucomicrobiota bacterium | reverse complement strand
GGAATGTAATTCGCCGTGCTCCATAGTTTGCTAATGCCCACGAAGCAGGATGTTTCGGGCGCAACTCGGCATCGACTACGCTCCCTATCCTGATGGACGCCACTTGACCGAATCTGAAAGGAACAGTTGGTTCAAACTGAGAAAACTCTCAAACGCTCTCCTAATTGACGATTCTCCGCTGGCAGCCATTCGCGTTCTGAAGGTGCTTCAACGAGGCTTGAGTCAGTGGCGCCGAATGCGCTCACCCAATTCTTGATTGGGCGTGCTGCGTTTGGCTGCCGGGCTGGTGTCCGGCCCCGACGGCCGGCTGGTCGGTAAAAGCAACCTGGGCCCAGCGGCCATAACGCACCAGGCTTTGACCGAGGTTTTGGTGCGGCGGCGCCCCGGGCGAACGGGTAAAGATCTTGCCGAAACGCGCAGGATAGCTGGGGCAAAGAACCGCCCCTCCGACCGCGTTCAATTCCCTCAACCACTGAGCTGCGCGGAGAATCAGTCGCTGCGCCAGGAAAGAAAAGCCCCCGCCATTTACTTGCACTTTACTTGCACTTTCGCGTAAGTCATTGATAATCAATGGAGCGGGTGAAGGGAATCGAACCCTCGTCTCAGCCTTGGGAAGGCCATATTCTACCATTGAACCACACCCGCTTCCACGCGGCGCTAGTTAACTCAGTTTCCCCCCCGGCGTCAACTCCGCATTTTGAGTTTGTCGCAATTCCGTGAAAATGTCCCCTTGCGGACGGGGTTGCGGGAGCAACGGTGCGCGGATGCGGGAGATATTGCGTAGAAATCGAAACGAACGGAACCGGTTGACGATCTTCAACCGGGTGAAACAACGGACGCTGACGCTGGTCGCGGTGGCGGGACTGCTGGGTTGAGCTACCGCCAGGCCCAGCGGGTGTGGCAGCAGCCGGTTTCGTCACTGGGCGGGCCGGCTTTGCGGTCCAGTTCGACGCGGGAAATACGCGCGAAATGCTTGCCAAACTCGCAACCAAAGTGAGATACTGTCCGCAGATTAGGGTACCCCGATGACTGATTCGGAAATTCGAGAGCAACTCATAGCCAGCATCTTCGCGGCGTGGACCCGGTGGGGCCGCGCCCGATTGGACGCCCGTGCCCGCTGGAAACGTCTCGCTTGGCAAGTCGTCCTCGGCATCACTTTCTCCCTCAAACGAACATTCGTTCTCCAGGCAAACCGCGTCGCCATCCTGGCTAGGCGTGCTGGCGGGCCGGCCTTTTCCCCCAGACCCGCAGCGGGCTGATGGGGCGTGCGTTCAAGATGCTTAAGTTCCACTCCATGTGCGTGGACGCCGAGGTTCGGCTGAAGGATCTCCCGGCTCAGCACGGGGTGTAAGCCATGAAAGCCTTGCTCATCTGCCCCGCTGACCGCCAAGCCGTGGCCGCCTTGGCCCGCCGGCAACCGCTGGCACTCGGTCCCTTCCTCGGCAAACGCATCCTGGACCACGCCCTCACCTTCCTCGCCGCCCGGGGGGCCAAGAAAATTCGTGTGCTCGCGGCCGACCGCCCCGATGAAATCCGCGCCTTCGTCCGTCGCGGCGAAACTTGGGGCGTGTCCATCGAAGTCCTGCCTGAAGCGCGCGAACTCAGCCGCGAAGAAGCCCGCTCCAAATACCAGTCCGCCGACCCCGCCGGCTGGCTGCCCACACCGCACGACATCCTTGCCCTCGACGCACTCCCGCAATTGCCCGGGCATCCGCTCTGGGAAAACTATGCCGGTTGGCAGGCCGCGCTCCTGGCTTGGTTGCCAGAGGGCGCGCGGCAAAGAGTCGGGATGCGGGAACGCTCCCCCGGCGTGTATATCGGCCGCCGGACGCGCATTGCGCCCACCGCGAAATTGCATCCTCCCTGCTGGCTTGGCGACCATGCTTGGGTCGGCCCCCGCGCCGTCATTGGGCCGGAAACCGTCGTGGAAAACCAAGTGTACGTGGACGAGAGCGCGGAGATCGTCCATAGCGTCATCGGCCCTCTTACCTATGTGGGCGTGCTCACGGAAGTGCGCGATTCCCTCGCCTGGGGCTGCGATCTGCTGAACCTGCAGAGCGGTTCGCACTCCGAAGTCTCCGACCATTTTCTGCTGGGCGAACTCGGCTTAAGCGTCGGCCGCAGTTCCAGCCCCTGGCCTGGACGCCTGGCCGCGCTGCTGACGCTCGCGCTTACCAGCCCGCTCCTGCTCGTCGCCTGGCGGCGCAACTGCGGCTCCGGCCAGCCGCTGCTCCTCCGCAAGATCGCCGTCCGCAGCGGCAGCCGCCAGGCCATGCCTGTGGGCGACACTTTTGATTACCACGAACTCAGCGGCTTCGCCGGCTGGACCCGCCGCTGGCCGCAGCTCTGGAACATTGCGCGCGGCGATTTCCGCTGGGTCGGCAACCGCCCGCTGGCCCCCGCTCAGGCCGCACAACTAGACACTGAATTTGAGCGCCTCTGGCTCGCCGCCCCCACCGGTCTGTTCAGCCTGGCCGACACGCTCGGCTGTCCTGACGATCTCAGCGACGACGCCCGGTCGCACGCCAGTTTTTATGCCGTGGACCCGGATGCCCGCAAAGAATGGCGGGTCTTGTGGCGTGTGTTTTGCGCTGTCTTTGGCCGCGGATCCGCTTAATCTCCGCGCCTTGTTCTGAACCATGAAGCTCCAGCATTACGCCAACACCCTCCAGGTCAGCGAGCTAATCGAACTCAACGGCACCAACGCTGCCGCGTTTCGTGACGCCGCCCGCGCAGCGCTTACCGACGCCACCACCACGGTGGACGTGGACCTCTCGCACACGCGCTTTCTCGATAGCAGCGGCCTGGGCGCACTCATCGCGCTACAGAAAACCCTGGCCGCCCGCCGCGGCAACGTGCGCATCCTGAACCCCACCGCCACGGCGCAGCAAATCCTCGAACTGACCCGCCTGTACCGCGTCTTTGAAATCGTCAAGACCTGAGCGCTCCGCATGAACCCACGCCTCCCCATCGTTCACCCATAGCGCCATGCCCAAGCCCACCGCCTCCCTTGGCCGCGCACTGACGTTGACAGCTCCCTGCGATCCCGCCGCCATTCGCACCGCCTGCTTGGATATCCGCGCCTTCCTGGCCGAGGCCCGTCTCCCGGAGGCGGAACTGGATCCGTGGGAACTCGTGCTCGCCGAGGCCGGCAACAACGCCGTCAGCCACGCCCACGAAGCGGGCCTCCAACAGCCCGTGCGCTTCGATGTCAGCGTCAGCACCGGGGCCGTCGAGGTGCGTGTCACCGACCATACGCCGGGATTCGATCTGCCGGAAAAAGCCGAGCTGCCCCCGCCCGACAGCGAGCATGGGCGCGGCGTTTATCTCATCCAAACCCTTACCGGCGAAGCCCGTTATCTGCGCGGGCGGGGAGAGAATTGTTTGGTGCTCAGAAAAGCCCGCGCCCAGCTCGCACCCAGCCCCGCCAGGGAATCGGCTGGCAGCCTCCAGTCGCAGCTCAACGAGGCACACCGCACGCTCGATTTGATGACGGAGGAACTGGCCTCCGCCTTTGAAAGCCTTTCGGCCGTCTTCCGCTTCAGCGCCGAGTTGACCGGCCAGAGCAGCCCGGAGGTGCTCGCCCGCAAATGGCTGGAGGAGCTTCTGGCCACCGTGCAGGCGGACTGGTTTGTATTCCGACTCGCTGAGCCGGACGGACGCGCCCTGCGCCTGGCGGCCCACGCCGGTCGCGTGCCGGCGGTGCCCTCCTATTCGCTGGAGCCCGCCGACCAGGCCAGCGCCCCGGTCGAGGTTCGCGCCGCGCTGGCGCGGAAAGATGTGTGGTTCGATCCCACCACTCCTCGGATTCCCGGGGCCACCGCACCCGAACTCTTCGTCAGCGGCTGCGGCTTCTCGCATCCCATCGTCATCAACGAACACCTCGTCGGTGTGGTGACGTTCGGCCGCCACAACCCCGAGGACGCCTTCAAGGCGGCGCAGGTGAATGTTATCGAGACTTTCGCCGACTTTCTGGGCTTTCAGATTCGCAACGCCCAGCTCCAGGAAGAGCGGACGCAAGACCGCCTCGTCACGCGCGAGTTGGAGATTGCGGCGGACATCCAGCAATCCCTACTGCCCGTCCGGCTGCCGGACCTGGCCGGCTTCCACCTCGCCAGCCACTACCGCAGCGCCCGCCACGTCGGCGGCGATTTCTACGACGCGCTCACCACGCCTTATGATGCCATCGCCACTGCGGGCGGCGGTCTCCTGCTGGTCATGGCCGACGTGATGGGCAAAGGCATCCCGGCCGCCCTGTTCGCGACAATCTTCCGCACCCTCATTCACGCCCGTCCCGAACTGGCACCCATGCCCGGTCGGTTTTTGAGCTGGGTGAACCGCAGTTTTGCCGAAGACCTCGGCCGCGTGGACATGTTTGTTACGGCCCAACTGGCCTTCATTGACCCCGTCGCCCGTCAACTCCGCGTTGCCGGTGCCGGTCACCCCCCGCTCTTCCTGGCCGACGCCTCGGGCCGAGTGCGTGCCCACGAAAGCGGTGGCCCGCCGCTCGGCATCCTGCCGAGCACAGATTATCCGGAGGAAACGCTGCCGTTGCCGCCCGGCGCGCGCCTTATGCTCTACACCGACGGCCTCAACGAGGCCCGCAACCCTGCCGGTGATCTGCTCGGCCTGGAGGCGTTGCAACAGCATTTCGCTCAGACCGCCAAGGAACGCCTCCCCGTCGGCGAGACAAAAGAGCGCCTGATCGCTTGGGTCGCCCATTTTGAGAGCGGCACCCCGCAGGCCGACGATCAAGCCTTCCTCCTGCTCGCCGAGGATTAACACTGAACCCGCCGCCAACCTTCTTGAACACCATGCCCCGCAAAGTAATGATCGTGGACGACGAGCCGCACATGCTCCGCGTCATCGAGTTGAGTATCAGTAAAGGCGCCTACGCGATCGTCATCGCCCGCAACGGCCTCGAAGCCATCGAACTCGCCGCCCGGGAGAAGCCTGACCTCATCGTGATGGACGTCGCGATGCCGGAGATGGACGGGCTCACCGCGCTCAGGCACCTCAAAGCCGCCCCTGAAACCGCCGGCATTCCGGTCATCATGCTCACCGTCCGCGGCCAAGCCCTGACTCGCTACCTAGCCGAGGACGCCGGTGCCGCCCTGTTTCTGACCAAGCCGTTCAGCCCCACGCTGCTGCTTGCCGAGACGCGGCGCATCCTCGGTGAAGCCCCAGCAATCGCTCCTCAGCTCTGAAGCCCACCCGCCGCTCCCCGTCAGGATGGGCATTCGCGGCTGAACAATCATACGCCACGATTTGTCCGCCCACGCCTTCGCCCCGCCCCGCCAGCGACTCGGCTTGGTTGGCGCGTCCACTGGCAAACGCTTCACCCTGCAGTGCTATCTCCCAAATTCGTCGCATTTTGCGAAGTTTTCTTTAACCCGAACTCCGAAATAGACAGGCGGCGAAGAGTAGTGGGACAGGCATCCTGCCTGTCCGGTCGCGCTGTCAGTCACAAGGAAGATTTTTTCCGCAGGGCGAACCGCAACTGACCGGCTGGAAGCCGGTCCCACTACTCGAAGGCATTTCCACTTCGGAGTTCGGGCTGAATCCGCCCGCCTTTACCGACAGGTGGCCGATGGCAAGCGCCTGCTCGACAAACTGACCGAAGCGGAACGAAGAGCCGCCACCGCCCGGTTGCCGGGCGCGGTGCCGATGACCTTCGCGCCCTCAACCTCTGCCGCGCGCTCGACGCGGTTCGCAGCGGGGCCGAGCCGGAGGACAAAGGCCCCAAGCCCGGCTCCTTGGCCGATCTGCTGGCCCGCGCCCAGAAAGCCGAGTTCGCTGCTAACGACGCCTTGTAAGAGTGCCAGTATCCGCCTGCCTGTGGGTTGTTTGCCGCGGCAGAGAAACTCTTTGTGACGCCACCGTCGCGCAGACGGAACGCGCCGCCGTGGCCACGTTCCGCCAGGCGGTGGAGGAGAACCAGAAGAAGGCCGACGCCGCTTTCAAAGGCAGCGCCCGCCCCGCCTCCTTCGAGCGCGGCAAGCAGGCGTTGGCCGACTCGGATAAGCCATAACTATTCAGCAGAAACCACGAAATACACGAAATCAAACTGAAGCCAAGCCGGAGGCCGAACTCGGATCACCGGCTTCACCTTCCAGTTATTTTCCAGTGACTGGTCCTCCGCCTCAAGACGACGCGTTACCGCTTTTCTTTTCGTGTATTTCGTGGTTCCACCTCCTGCATGAATACGGCTTAGCGACTCTCGGCCGTGATCATCTGGTAAAGCCCGAGCGAGGGCAGAACATAGGCACCATCGGCATCCTTCTCCAGCGGTTTGCCTTCCGGCTTGGTTACTGGGATCAAGCCGGCGAACTTGCCATCCAGGCGGATGCGAATTTCGGCGAGATTCGCCTCCTCCTCACGAATGGGCCAGGTGCCACGGCCCAGGTCGGCGCGACATTGGCCGGTGGTCTCATTGAGCAACTGGATGACCAGGCGGTTTCTGCCGCCGGCAACAGGTTGGGTCCAGCAAGTAGCTTGGACACAGAGGGGTGCCTCGAATCGCACCGGCGGGTTGATGCTGCACAACCCGATAGTCGAGGGGACTGCACAGGGTGGGCGTTTCATTAGAGCGTTTCCATAAATCATGTAGCGACATAGTTGTGCCAAACCCTTCCTGGGCAGCCTCGTTTAACTAAGACATCGCTACATCATTTATGGAAACGCTCTAGCCGCTGGCACGGACGTGCGAGACAGTATCGCCAGGGCGGCGATGAGGCAGGCGGTGAAGTGGCGTGTGATGACGCCTATGCCGGGAACGGCATAGGTAGCAGTATGCCGGGTGCCGGAATATGCCGGGTGGAACGGTTCGTTAGCGTTGGCGACCTTGCTGGCACTGGCTCTTGTCAGTGGGCAGC